>MHGP01000042.1:14796-26839 GCA_001805615.1 Omnitrophica WOR_2 bacterium RIFCSPHIGHO2_02_FULL_48_11 | reverse complement strand
GGCGCGCGTTCTTGTCCACCCATCTCCGTCCGCATCATCGCGTCGCCTTGCGGACGGGCAACTTTAACAACATCTGAAGGTTGTTCTCTCTCTTTATGTGTATTCCAAGATAATTCAAATTGCTCCGCTGAAAGTTCCTTGGTCACTAAATCATGGAACCAATCAGCCGTCTCACGATCCGTTAAGTTTACTATCGAGAATGCCTGCTCTCCTCGGATAGCAATGGTAAAATAATCCGCATCTGCCAATCTGCGTTGCGCCCCTGCTTTATCTCCGGTGAACTCGCCCACATCAAAAGTTCTGACCTGGGGATCTTCATCAAGATTTTCAACACCCCAATTCGTAACCAAATTTCTTGGACGATCAAAAACTCCTCTGCTCCAAAATTCATTTTTTACTGTAAATACTATTTTGCTTAATATGTCCCGAATTTTGTCCTTCTTTCCTTCTCTATAAAGTTGCGGCAACACCTCTCTGACCGTATGCGTGGCCTTCGGTTGCAACCAGGCAACAGGGGCGATCTTCTCAACAACTGTCCCATCGATTTGCCTTTCCCGGTATGGAACATTTTCTACTTTCATCATGTGGTAAACATTGTTTGAGTTAGCAAGCTTGCTTTCTGTTATTTGCAGGCCTTCTGCTTTTCCTTGATAAAGGGAGGGCGATTCTTCATCAATTTCTGTAGCTGTCAAACCCCAAGATAATAATAAAGCTCTCGTCTCTTTTTCTGTCCGGGGAACTTTAAGGTAATAACCCCAATCCGGATGTGTCAACGCATGAAATTGCGCACTTGTTTGTGGTTCTGAAAGTTCCGGAGCTCTTGCGATGAGTTCATGTGCTCTGTTGCGATCCGGCAATTCTGTGTAAGTTGTCTTCCCGCCCCTGGGCGAGGTCTCGCCCGTCTCGCCAAAGGCGGACGAGGCGGACATCGTCGCGTCGCCAATGGGCCTGAATTGTCCGTCTGCCGCACCGATGAAGCCGCTGTTTTCTGTGCCCGTTGAACTGACCGACAATAACGGCATCGTGGTGAGAGGCAATGTCGTTGGCCGCAGGGCCGGGAGTGGCATCGACGGTGTTTTGGGTAAAGCGGCTGGTCGTAAAGACGCTGGAATTTTTTGAGACTCCAGACCTGAGACCTGAGACTTGAGACTAGTGTCTTGCGTCTCTTGCCCGCCACTTCGTGGCGAGGTCTCGCCCATTTCGCCAAAGGCGAATGAGGCGGATCTATTGTCTTTAGCTAAAGGCGTTTCAAGTTCCGTTCCTTTTGCATATTTATTTTGTAATCTGGCTTTGAGCGCGAATAATTTTTCTGGCGCTGACTGAGCTTGTGCATTCTTTTGTTGTTCTTCTTGTCTGTTGTCTGTTGTCTGTTGTCTGCTAACAGCTTCAGCGTGCGCAAACTCCATCACACGCTGGTCTTTGTTCGCGACAAAGAACGCATCGCGGACCGCCATCTTGCGGGCTTCGCTGATGGCTTTGGCCTGCGCTGCTGAACCCTGAACTTGGCGAGCCCGGGCTAAAGCTAAATTCTTTCCGATACGATTGATGCGGACGACTTCTTTGACCTCGTGATCAACGATCGCCGCGCGTTCTTCGGCATCCGCTTGCTCCCAAACAGCTTTATCAATAAAAATATGCTGCCCCATATTATGCGCTTCGTCAAAAACATCACCCTTCATCCCTTCCACCAAGAAAATCTGCAGCGCATCGCGGGCCCCGGCCTGACCGTGCCATTGCAGGAGCTGCACTTGTCCTTGCCGTGATTTGATGCTTAAGAAATCTCTGAAGGCTCCGGCAGTACGTCCCACCGCCTGGGCCTGCGCAAAATCTCCTCGCCGCGCGCCGACGTGATCAGCCTCTGCGGCTTGCGGCTGAGCTTGCATTTCATTAAGCTGGTGAACTGCCAGCGTCACATTTGAATCCGTGGGATCGGTCAGCTGAATGCTTCCGTCATCTCCGACAACCGCCGTGACGGCTTTTGTGGCTGCATCATACCCTACATCACCCTGCATTAAAATCCGGCCAACATCATCAACTCTCATATTAAAAGTATTTCTCTCTGCCCCTATCATATCCGGCACACGCATTGCTAACGTCATGACGTTGTGTTGGATGATCGCCTGATCCCACCCTTGTCTTACTTCACGATTTTCCTGATCAGTGCCGCCTCGATTAACCCGTGCGATAATTTCATGGATGATCGTTTCGGCTAATTTCTGCACCTTGGTGGCGTTAGCAAAATCCTGCCGGCCGATGCCTTGATAATAACCGCTGATCTTATCGGCGCCGGGGTTAAGATAAATATTATTCTGTCGCCGCGCTACGCCGCGTTCGTCAATACCGCCGGAACCAGCGTGACCACCGGCAGTTAATCCGGCCTCTTGAATCTGGGTTTGCGCCACCAAGACATCCGGCGAACCAACTCCCAGGGCCCTTAAATTATTAACGGCTAAAACAACTCTTTGCCGCGTTGCTTCCGGAACACCATTTAAAGAATCACCCTGGGCATGGCGAGCTATTAAAGTTAAGAAACGGTTACGGGCTTTAGTAAATTCTTTTATCGCAATCGGGGTCCAAAAAAGATTCGCGCTTCCCGGGGTGTTGAGTTGATCTGCGGATGACCTTAACATCTCTGCGATTATGTCGTGCGCTTCTTCGGCGACCGGCGCACCCATATCACTCATCCGAGCCAACATCCGCTCAGCCAATTCAGCGGCTTCTTTCATCTCATGTTCTTCGGTGCCTGCGGTAAAATTACTGTCCCGCGTTATCAGCTTTGATTCCCCGCGAACAATTCCTGAACCGTGAATTTCATTCTGGTATTGATGCGCAATGATATGTTCAACAGCATCCCAAGTCGCCTGGGCTGGTCTTAAAGCACGATTAAATTCATCGGCACTTAACATGGCATAATTCACGCCTGCCACATTCGTGAGGCTCGGCAGTCTGCCGCCAAAAGCTTGCGTGAGAATCGCCACTTCGTGCGGAGCTTGGGCGCGAACACGATAGGTTGTTGGCTTTTTTCTTGTTGCCGCAACATCATCGCCTAAAACATAACCCTGCGGAATGCTATAAACACTTTCAACCTCGACAACACTGTCATCACCGGTAGCAAATTTTACAGCTAACTGGGCCGGCTCGACATTTTGAATACCATTGGCATCGCGCTGCAGACGATACTCAACTTTTTGACCTTCGCGGGCATCAACAGTAAATTCATTCTGCCCGGGGTTGATGGCTGCCACGCGGTGAATATCTTCTCCATTTACTTTGCCGGGAACGTGAACCGCCTGGGCATTGGCCCCGCCGATCAAACCGACACCGTTATGATACGTGATCACATCACCTTTGCTGACAATCACCTCGCCGACCTTCTTGCCCTTAGTCACAACCGCTGAGACAGGGGTCATTCTTCCGGTCGTAATATCAACCGCCTGTGTCATGTTGGCATGGAATGAAAATGTTTGCTCACCAACGGTCACCGGGATACCGGTATTTTCGGTCAATTGATGCTGGCCGTTGACTTGGGTGAGCGGAACAGCGGTACGTTTTTCTGAATCACCAGCAACCTTGCGGACCACAAAAACCGGCGCAGCAGGATTGTCAGGCTGAGAAATGATGGACGTTTCAAGATTCCAATTCTGGCCACGATTAAGAGTAATGCCGCTGGTTAATTCCAATCCATCTTCCGTAGCGGTGACACTTTGCTGAACCGGCATGATGCCAAACTGCCCATCAGGGGTCTGGCCAACGCCGGCGCGATACGTCGCAAAGCCCCGGTTATTGGCAAACGGCCGATTGACCGTTGCTTCCTTGAAACCGACTCCTTGCATAACCATATCTGATAATGTCTGCGCATCGCGGGCTTGATTGATCGCCGCCTGATCTTCCTGCTCCATTTTTATTAAATCCATAGAATCATACGGCTGATTTCTTTCTTGCTCATAAGGATGGCTGCGCACGATATTCTGCACATTGACTTCGCTTTGAATGGCATCGGCAACGCGGATCAATTCGCGCGTCATAAGATGTTCAACTTTTTTCTGCTGAGCTGTCAACTGGGTCACGCGCGCCTGATCTCCGGCAGCCTTGGCCGCTTTTAAATTCCTGCCAGCCCTCAATGAGTCGCTGAGCAATTGCCTTAGGGCTGCTCTTTCGACATCGTTTAACCGGACATCCTTTGCTGAAATAAAAATCTCCGCCTGACCTTTAAAGCGTCGTTTAGCTAATTTTTCCTCAACACCGACACGCTGGGCCGCCTGCATGGCATCAACCATGGACGCCACATTAGTTAAAACAAGTGATGCTTCTAATTCAGGCAAGCCGCGAGAAGTTCGCGCTTGATTGGCACTATCTACTTTTTCTGCTAAGTTGACACCATCATAGAATTGACCGATCACTAAAAATTTCGCATCGGAATTTCGCTCGAGAGTGTCACGTATCAAATCTTCGGCAGCTTTAGAACTGATTGCTGTGACACCTGACTCATCTGTCTTGCCAACTTCTTCCCCTTCTTCCACACGAATTAAAATGCGGTCTTCATATCCGGCTTCGCGATTGCGAATTTTCGTAACACCATCCTTGGCGGATGTATGACGATTTTCAATATTGGCTTCTGAATGAATGACCAGAGTCTTATCCCGGCCCACACCCTTGAGGTGACTATCTAAACCTTCAATCACGCCTGTGGATCGATCAGCACTGGTGAGTCGCCACGACACCGTATCCATCACATCCCCAATCTGCAACTCCGGACGGACCTGAATGATCTTGGCCCCTAAGGACCCAAAGGATGTCTTGAACCCTTCGGCAGTTGCCGTAAAACCAATGAAGCTGTCCGCCTGCATCAAGGCCTTGGCATAGCTGCTGGAATTATCGCGCTCTCGGCTTCTGCCGTGGAAGGCATCCGCATACGTCCCGACTTCAGAACTCATCGCTGCATCGTGACGGATATCGTTGGTGTTTCGGTCGACAAGATTTTCACTTTCAAAAAAGTTCGGTCGGGATTCAGTTTTAGTAAATAACTCCATGACCGCTAACATGCGCGCCCGGGCATACAAATTAGCGGGTTGCGTACCCCCTTCCAGCATTTCATCGCCGAACATCGTCCTATCCATAATTTTTCCATTGCGCGCCTCAACCGTCGCATAAGAACTCATCTTTCCGGTAATCATATCCCTGACAATGTTAAAGAAATGTCCGCGGTCTCCTTTAATGCCTTCTTTACCCTTTAAATAAAATGCCGTAGCATCAAGGAATAATTTGATCTGCGCGTCGGAACGGAGGATTGCGCTCGCATTTGAATCATTCGCAAGCGCCTGGTATTCAGCTGTACCCTTAAATGCATCCATAACTTGTTGTTCCAGATCGTCCCTTAATTTGAAATTGTTACGATCCGGATGATTGTCTTTGTCGCGTTTATTCCGTATTGGATCCCTTCCATTACTGTTGCGCACAGCATCGACCACCAATTCTCCTAATTTTGCTAAAGCCCGGCCTTGACGATAAAAGCTGCGGCGGGCCTCTGGGCTTTCCTCCATATATTGCCGTCCGGCTCCTCGCGTCATGGACATAATCAGCGAAGCGCCTTGCAAACCGCTCTGCGGTTCGTCCGCCAGAACCAGCGTTCCTCTTAATGCCCCGTCTGTTTCTAATTTTTGAAAATCTATTTCATGCACCACGGTAACGCCCGGCTTGGTTTTCGCGGCTTTTTTTGTTACTGGGTCAATAATATCCTTAATCCCATTATGTATAAGGTCCGCATGTGCTGGGCCTAACTTGGCTTCTATTGTCTTGAAAGCTTTCTCGACGTTATTTTCCGAGGTCACAAGAATTATGCTTTTCCCGGTCGATTTTGCGGCAAGCTCAGCGGTTAACGTGCGGATGATCAATTGCAAGGTTGCGGTCGTCTTACCGGTGCCCGCCGGATGATTGAGGATAATGCGCGGTGTTCCACTTGTTTCAAGCCAGCGGTTGATGCCTTGCGCCATCAACAAAGTAAATGTGACCTGGTCGGCATCTAGATCATATTTCTGCCCTTTGGCTTCTTGATATTTCTTCACCTCTAATATCGTTTTTTGGACAAGTTTAAATTCGGCGGACTCGCCGTGCTCTGCTTCTGTCCCAGACTCGATATTTCTAACGATCCTATCGCGCGTCTTTAGATCCGTTGAATTGGGTTGCAAAATAATATTTTTGCCATACCACTCATCCCGCACAAACTGTTTAAAATTATCAAGACCATACCGTGCGGTCCGGGCTCGGTCACGAACACCATCCTTAAAACGCGACCAGAGGGTCGGCTCAGGACGCGGCGCAACCGTCAAGGACGGCGCTTCCGGAATTTTACCTGCGGCTGAATCGGTTTGCGGCCGCTGGGCCCGGTCAGCCGGCCCTGAGGGAGACGCGGCGCCGCCGGCAGTTTGCATCGTGGCATCACCAGGCTTAGCTGTGCCGGCTAACTCTTCACGTTTGTCATCGGGAAGCGGAACTGCTCTAGGAGCGGTTTGAGCCAAAATAGCTTGTGCCGTAACTATGTCAACGTGCACGATGGCTTGGTCGAAGACTTCTCCATAAACTTTTCTATCAGCATCGCTGAGCGAACTCTTGGCCTCTTGCATAGCCCGATGGAAATTTTCATTGATGGCTTTATGCTCAGCCGCTCCCACCTTTTCCAAATTATTGACTTTAATGCCTAATGTATCTTCCAGTGTCTCCTTGACGATTTGTTGAACAAGTATGGAACGGCTTGCCGCATCAATATTATTAAAAGCGTTAGATGCAATACGTTCTTTTAAGACATCGTTTAACACCTTCGCAGCTGTTTGGGCAGCTTTGGCCCCCGGAGTCCAAACGCAGGATGAGCAGGAATTGTATAATTCCCTGGCCATACGTCTTATTTCTGCCGTGTGCATCCTGTCGACTCTTAAAGCCGCATCCGACAGTTCACCGGCTAAAATAATCTTGGCATTGGCGGAATCTAACTTCTTCCAAGTATCAACTTGAGCTCGAATTTCACCCAAAGATCTACCGGCGGTTGCAGTATCAGAAGCACGTAATCGTTCAACCAGAGGACTTAAAGTATTACGGACGATATTTTCGGCAGCTTTCTGACCAGCATCTGGGGGACCCCGGGTTGGCGCAGGGCCTCTATCCGGCGAACTCATTCTCTCAGCCTTGCGGACATGCCATTCACTTAAACCTTGTGTTAATTTAAATATACTGGTAATGACAGGGGTGCTCTGCGGATTAGCTACAAAGTTAACTCGATCGCTAAGATCGGCGAGCTCCTGTTCGGCCCGGGCGAGTTCCGGCGAAGGACCTTTTTTCCTAAGTTCTACAACATATTGCTGTACTCTGTCGCGGTTATCAATAATACGCTGACGTCTTTCCGGAGAACCCAGCATGGCCCGGTCAACTCTGTATTCGATCCCCAATAAATTAAACATTCTTTGCTGCATCGGCCCAAAT
The DNA here is from genome assembly GCA_001805615.1 of Omnitrophica WOR_2 bacterium RIFCSPHIGHO2_02_FULL_48_11. GTDB lineage: Bacteria > Omnitrophota > Gorgyraeia > Zapsychrales > GWA2-47-8 > 2-02-FULL-48-11. The sequence continues at coordinate 19,369 of MHGP01000042.1, read as the reverse complement.
TCCATCCTATAAGCCACCTGTTGGCTTTGGAACATGGCTTGCAATTGATCCATAAATTTTCTTTGAAATGCCGCATTTTCCGGCACGGATGGATCGCCTAACAATCTAGGATCAAACGTGGATTCGCCGAGGAAATCTCTGGTTCTTAAAGCGTCTTTTTCACTAAAAGCACCCACTTCTTCTGACCATTGTTCAGAAGGACTAAAACCGCTAAGCACAGCATTGATTCCGCGGCGAGCGTCTGTTTCAACAAGCGTTCCATGCCCTCCAAAGATCATGCGGCCTTCGTTTTTATAATTTCTCGCGGCCATAATTAACATACCTATTCTAGAGTCTTCCCCGCCTCGATCCCTGCCCATATAACCACCTACCGCGGCATAACTGGAACCACGAAAGGCCGAGTTTGCGCCGCTGGTTCCTATGTCATTCCACTTTCTTCTGCGCATAATATCAAGCATCTGGAAAAATCTTGTTCCGATATGCACACCCGGATATTTAGCATAAGCATCATGACCCCAGTCCAACTTACCTTGAATGGCGTCTGCCTGCGGATTGCTGTCAAATTTTCCAATATAAGAAGCGATATAGGTCGGTGATAATCCTTTTAAATCCGCGTCGTTACTGATAATGATTAAATCTTTTTCTGCCGCTTCTCCTCCCCGCTCCGTATGCCGTAACAATGCCAGATCCGTAATATATTTTCTTACCTTACCTATGGAGAATTCTCCGGGGCCGAAAGTTTGATATACCAACCTTACGTTGACTTCCGGATGATCTGTTTGAAATTGTCTTACTGCATCTACAGTCCCGTCGGATTTTTCACTTTTGGGATGATTGACAAATACAATGATTTCAAAAAGGTTTGGATTGATCCGTTTTCCGCTGGCATCCACTTGGCTAAGATATTTCATCAAACTACTGTAAATATTTTTTCCCTCCTGGTGGCCGGCAGCAGGCATTCCTACCACTACTCTCGTGTCAGAATGCATTCGTGAACCGATAGCTTGGTTGAAGGAACGTAAATCCTCTGCCCAGGCGGCTGGAAGTAAACTCAAATAACGGGGTATTTCTTTAGCGGGGTCTAAAACTGCATTTGGATCTGCATTTAACGTGGGGGATCTTCTTGCTCTATATTGATCTTGAATTGACCTGGTGTCACCTGCAGCGTAATTAGGGGCTCCGGATGTTCCTCCTGCGCTGCCAAAAGGATCGATTTCGCCCCATTTTGCATCATCCCGTGCCGTTTGAGCTGAACGAGGCTCGCCTGAGCCACCTGTTGGCTCACCGGAAACGCTCGGCTCACCAGAACCTCTAGGCCCACCGGAAGTTATCGGATCACCGGAACCTCGAGGCGCACCGGAAACAACGGACAACGGTCTTTGCTCTTCCGGCGGCCCACGCGATGATTCCGGATCATACCGCGGCGTCGGAAACAACAAGAGCGATTCCCATAAACCTAAATCGCTGGCGAGTTCAGTGATCTTCATTTCATTTTCTGATCCCGGCGCAACCGCCATGCCTTTGGATTCGACAAATTCGGTCAGCAATCCGGTGTTCATCGCGGTCAGAACATCGGTCGCGCCCAAGAACACGGCTAAGTGGTCCGCCTGAGCAACTGTTTTGGAAATTAAATCTCCCACTTCCCGGTTATTGATCATCTTGATGCCCAGCTGTTCTTTCAGCCAATTGTTTTCTGAACCGGTCAAGAAAGTCATCGGTGTACCGATCAGGCCTTGCGATTTGGCAAAACGGTTACCTATAGGTGTTACAGCCTGCGACATACCGCCGGCCATGAGCGGCCCCATCCACGGGCCGGTCTGCAACCCGCCGGAGATCGCATTGACATATTTGGAATAAAAATCTACGCGGGACGTATTTTGGACATCGGCGCCGGCCATACGCGCCAAACCTTTGGCTGTATCTTTCGTCCCTTCCCAAACAATACCGGCGGTAATAAATCCCAGTGTCGTCTGCGCCGTCATTTTGGGCATTGCTAAAGCTAACGGCATATAAGCTGTAGTCTTCGGCGCCATCCCGATAATTTCCCCGGGGAGCGCTCCTAAATTAGCGGCATTATTAACGCCCTTCGCCAGATAACTGCGGCGGCTCAATAACGCGCGGCCGCCGATCGCACCGCCGATCGCAAGAAGCATTTTGACAGAATCCGGCGCAGCTTCCTCTGTGCCGGTATACCATTTATAAAGCGGATCAGCCGCAAAATATCCACCGGCACCGCCGATCACAAACTTGGCAGCAGTTTTTGTTCCAGTTAGTAAGCCACTCTTCTCTGCGCTATAAAGCGCTGTATCCAAACCCAGGCGCGCTGTTGACCACTGGGCAGCATTGGTTGCTCCTCTTAAACCAGCATACGCAGCGTCAGCTTGTGCTTGGGCAGCAATTCCCTCAATGGTTGTTGGGTCTAATCTCGCATAAGCGTTTTTTATGGTCCATTTTCTCGCTAAGCCGACCCCGCCGCGCACCAGGACTGCCCCGCCGTAAATCGCTGCGCCCTTAAAAAGTCCGCCGGAAAATTCGCCACCGACTTTTGCGAAATCAACGCCTTTTCCTTTATTCATCTGCTCGCCCAAACTCGTCGTGGCTCTTTCTAACCCGGTCGCGCCGGCAACAGCCGCGTCAGCAAGGAGTATATTGGCAACATTTCTTTGCCCTGTCCCGCGCGCGAGCTCGCCGGTCAACAATTTCGATCCAAAATACGCCGCGGTAAAATACAAAACACCTTTGCCAAAGCCGCTGACCGCATTGCCGGCACCCAATTTGAAACTCTTCCCCTTTTCCATTCTATCGGCAACCCCGCCGGTCCAGCTCTTCGCAGCGGAGGCTGTCCCTAAGAGTAAAGTTCCTTCGGCAAACCCTATTAAATTATTTTTAAACCCGGTCCCTACGCCGCCGCGCAGCCCATTCGGCGCACCCATATTGAACAACCTAAATCCTAAATAAACGCTCGTCGCTGCCAAAAGCCCGGTGCCTAAACCGCGCATAAAGGCCGCATCCGCATGCGTGGCTTTTCCATCGGTGCGCATTTTTTCAGCAATGGCATATCCTGCGCCGGTTCCCAAAGTCACCGCTGTACCGCCGATCGCTCCGGACCAATAAGGATGTTCGCCCATCCAGCGAACTTTGGAATTGTTCATAATAGTCTTCACAATATCCGAATTCTGCATACTGGTTCTTAAACCAGATAATCCGGCGACGCCAAAAGCAAAAACCGCATTCTGTCCAATAATATCCCAAGAAAATTCTCCGGTGTAACCGTAGTGAATAGCTTCGCCAATCGCGCTGCCGGTAACAAAGGAGGCAACATAAGCCTTGGCCCAGGCCTTCATTTCAAGTCTGACAATTTCTCTGGCCGTAGTAGCCGTAACCCCGCGGAAGACTAAACTCTGCGTTGCCGAGGCAGCTAACTCGGCCATGGCTACTTTGACCGCAATCCCGCGCACGATGGCACCACCTATGCCGGCAGCCATGGCAGCCGCGCCTATCCCGGACATCCAGCCGTCGATATTGGCTTCGCTCTGCCAGCCATGCGCGGCCAAAACAAAATCTTTAGCGCCCGGATCCTGGTTATGAACGCCCGCCTGGATCACCACATCCCCCCGGTCATTACGGATCGCATCCCTCACCAAGAAATCCAATCCCATGTCAGAGTCATAATCCACGCGTCGGGCCCGGTCACCCCACATAATAAATAAATTATCCGCTTGCGAATTACCAAAAACCGCATCCATACCTAAAAATTCCGTCACCGCCCACGGCCCGCTCACTTCGGCAATCGGGCCTTCCGGTTCATAAAAATTCGCATGCTCTAATTTCTGCCCCATGGCCTGTTTTACAACATTCATACCGACGCGATAATATTTGGTATCGGTTATATTGCCGTCTTTGTCATAATATTCCAGCCTCAATCCTTGATCCGGGCCTTCCCCTAAACCGCCGCTCCAATTCCAAAAATCCAACATCTGCGTCCCAAAGGTATTAAATCCTGCGTCAAATTCATCTGCGCCTTTGGGCCTACCACCCTCACTTTCACCGGTGAGTTGTTGAGCTTCTTTCATCATGCCATCAAGAGTAATCCCTTGCACAGGCGTTCCGTTTCTTAAAGATGCCTTGACCGTGGTCCCGTCTTCCCGTTTGCCGTCGACGTTTCCGGCGAAGCGGACTTTTTTGATATCAAATGTACTTTGCCCATCACTATCGTCAAAAGACCCATCAGCATTACGATAATAACCAGTTTGTATCCAACTAGTTATAAAGTCTGAATCCGGTGTATATATTAAATTTGACAAGGCCGCTGTTCCCTCAGCGACTTTTGTTCCGTCTCTCTCATGAATGCGGACTGTCATTTCTATTTTCTCCATAGGAATTGTTCTTTTCTCTCCATCTATCTCCAAAACAAGCCCGCCTGCCTGCTCCCCAGAGGGTGCCGCATGCCAAGCTTGAGCATCGACTCGCAGCTTGGTACCCTTTTCTAAGCCCATCGCGCCTTTGGCCAGTGTTGCTGATTTTGTTACCCCGCCGCCCATTCCGGCTAAAAGTTCAGACAGGTTGACCCGGC
>MHGP01000042.1:12745-14771 GCA_001805615.1 Omnitrophica WOR_2 bacterium RIFCSPHIGHO2_02_FULL_48_11 | reverse complement strand
AGTATTGACCGCGGCAAAATTCATATGATCGCCCAAGCTTCTAAAAAGCCCATCCTGGGCCACTTGTTCGGGTGTGGTTTTAAGGCTGGCAACTGTACGGGTGATTTGATCCCAAACGCTCTGGGGGATATAACTGATCTGATCTGAGCCGTCGATGACCTTGACCATTTTTTCGCCGGCTTCTCCGGACTTACCATACACATCCGTGGTGGTGGTGACACGTCCGATAAACCGTGCCGCTTCCGGTGTCGTCGGCAACACCATAAATGCCTGCACGCGTTTCTTTCCATCAACGGAGAACGTCCGCGCACCGCCGGCCCCGCCATTTTCTTTCGTGTCAGCTAAAAAGGCAAGCGCTCGGCTGGAAGCTTCTGAGACAGCATTAATCTTGGTGTCTGACCCGAGGGTTGAAGCTAGTTGAAATTCTCCGTTGTCATCCATGCCGTTCAGTTCCAACGCCAACGTCGAGTGCTCTCCCAGTGTGACCAAGGCGTCGGCAGCGTTCTCGCCCTGCGCTGTTTTCTTGCGGAAAACATTGGCGACGGTTGTTTCTTGATAAAAATCTTCAGCGGCTGAAGCACCGCTGGGGCCTGCCGCAGCACCGGCAGCCTTGGCACCGCTAGCTTTTGCGCCAGGTGTTTTGACAGAAGCCAAACCGCCGGAACCGGAAGCCCCGGGCAATCCATACGCAAACGGAGAATAACCATTGACTAAAATATTATGCAGCGTCGTGTTGCCGTTGCCGATTTTCATTAAAGTGGTGGCATCGACCGGAACGAAAATTTTTCCCTTCCCTAATACCAGCGCCATTTTGTCTTTATTAAACGGGGCGTATTTCCAATCCGTAACCTTGGCCTCTGCGATACCAACTCCCTGGCCTTCGCCCTGCGTAATAACAAAACTGTCGTTGCCGATAGTGAACACCGGGCGGCCGGCTGCTATGGAGACAGCTTTTTCTTCCGGCACCCAATCGAACGGGTTCATATACACATCGCCTGTATTGGAAGAAACAAATTTCAGCGTTCCTTCTCCGGTAACATGGAGCAAGGACGGCTTGGACTCGCCGGCGAGATTGAGGACATCTTCCGGTTTCGCAAAAAGCACAGTCTGAAAAGTTCCGTCATCAACATCTCTTTGCGGGTCGAACTCACGTACCTGCAAAGTCTCGGCATCGCGCACCGCATTGCCCTGGGCATCAACTCGTACTTTCTTCGCAGTGACTTTATTCCCCCATTGAGCCTTAAATTCATTTGCTATCATGTCCGCCGCAGCTAAATCGAGTGCGGCAAATTCATCTTTTTTCTTAAGTGCGGTAGGGTCAGGTAAAGTTACCGTCCCGGTTGGACCTGCAGTCGCAGCTGCAGCAGGGGTTTCGGCCGTGGCTTTCATTTGAGCGATTAAACCTGCGACTTCTTCTGCGGAAACTTTTTTAGGAGCAAACGGTCCCGGCCCCATCATGTCTACCCTGCGCGGTCGCCTTGCATACTCAACTGCTTCAGTATGTTTTGCTTTAGCTTGCTTTAACTCATTTGCTTTTGCGGTAATAAATTTTCCAAGCAGGCTATCCGCTTCAATATTCAAATTCGGGTCTAATTTTATCTCTCCGGATTTAACTTTCTCTGGAAACGCCTGCGCTAAAATCAGGGTATTCAATATTTTTGCATAGGCGAGATTGCGTTCCGGATGCAGCATGCTGGCCATTTCGCGCAAGGTCCATTGCCGCTTCATACTGGCATCGATACCGGCCCGGCCGTCCATCTCAAGGCCTGCGTCACGGACCATGGCTGGGGCATTAAAATAAATCGGCCGGCCTTCCGCATCAAAACGAATCCCGGTAAAGGCCTTGGCATCTTTATCGGCTCTAAATAAATCAAAATCTAATTCAAAACTGGTGTTGCCGTCTTTGCTTCTTACTCTATACAAACCCGGGATTCCGGTGGCGGCGCTGTTCACGGAATTGGCAAGAAGATACACACTGCCCGGCGTATACGGCATATGCGTCGCACGACCGGTCCAGACCATGTCT
>MHGP01000042.1:0-12725 GCA_001805615.1 Omnitrophica WOR_2 bacterium RIFCSPHIGHO2_02_FULL_48_11 | reverse complement strand
ACCGTCGGGGCCGCGTTGATTTTCCGGCATACGCTGACCTAGCGCATACACCAGACCCTCTTCCGGCACATCAAAATCGCGGGTGTAATTATTGTCTTGAATATCTTCGGCAATGGAAACTGCCATGACCACTGTTTCAAAAACTTCTCCAACGCCTGGATCTTTAAAAGTATTTTCCGGCTTAGCCATATCCGGCGTGCCGCCGTCGATGAAAAATTGCATAACCGGTTCCATCGTATCTGCGGCATTGCTGGCCAACGCTTGCGGTATACCCGAACCATCATCCACCGGTTTATCTTGCGACATAGCCGCCGCTAAGAGCGCATCAGCCGCATCACCCTTTAATAAAACCGTTCGCTTCCCGTCCTGTCCCTGGCCGACAAAATAAACATTAGCGTCAGCTTCGAGAGCACCGTTTAAAGCATCTTTGGCTTCTTGGCCTCTTAAAGTTTTTCTTACCACCTGGCCATCTTCGCCCGTTGCATCCATTTGTAAAAATGCATCCTTAAATTGATTCGTGTTATAGCCTTGGCCCGGCGCGGCGTAATCATGCTCGCCATTGACCATAGAAAAACTCACATCCGTGTGATGCTCGTTCGTATCCGGCAGAGGCCCCAGTTCGCTGGTAGAACTTAAAGTGGCAACCTCCATATTCCCTTGTTGCGCCTGTTGGTCGACGTTGTTAACAAAATTGCGAATACTGTCAAAAAGTTTTTTAGCGGCCTGTTGCCGGCGGCCTTCATGATCGGTTAAATTTTGAGTCTGTTCCCGCAATTCTTCGACAGGAACATCTGACCGGGAGGCTAAAACCAACAAAGCAGCGGCGGTTGTCCCTGCGGTATTTTCCCCGGTCTCGGAAGCGGCTTCTTGATTCGCAAAATATTGAACCGCTGTAGTAATAACACCACCCAATGTCTGGATAGCACGGCTGGCAGTTGTGGCATTTATGCGATCCCGGTCTGCGGTACGGCGCGGAATATCCACTTGGTCTTGAACACCGATCCGGCCGCTTAAGATGACCTCCGCACGGCTTTTCTTTTTGCTGCCGTCGGGCTGCGTTTCCATTTTAGCTTCTATCGTACCGCCGGAGGAAGCTGACGCTTGTCCGGACGGTTCTGCAGCCTCTGTTTTCTTTGCGGATAAATCACGATTAATATTTGCCGGCGTAGCAGCAAACTCGGTTAACTTGGCCTTCATGACCGCATAAGCGATCCGGTCCTTAAATCGTGGGTCTTGAGATTTAATAATATCTGCGTCAGATTCTTCAAAATCCGGCAGGCCTTCGGCTTTCTTGCCATCAATAACTCTCTTCGCTATTCTTCCTTTGACCCAAGCGTTATTAAACCGCGGATCCAAATAACGGCCGGAAAGGTCAGCCTCGCGCATCAAGCCAGCCAAGGCCATTAACGTCAATGTCAACTGTCGGCCGTCTCTGTCTAGATACGTTGATTCAATCAAAGAAGAATATTTTTGAATACCATCGACATGATAACCGACGCGGGTCTCGCGGACATCTTCCGGCTTGGGTGTCCCGGCCGCACGGGTAAAAATTCTTTCTTCCTGCGTACCGTTAAGGATCGTGAGCTTGCCGTTAACAAAATCCACGCCGCCCTGCCAGAAGCTCAAAGATTCACCGCCGCCTACTCTATTATAGATATTCACAGACTTGCCGCGGCCGCCGTCCTCAGCCAAATAGGTCACACGGTTATTATTCTGCACCGGGAACATCGGGGCATCATTAAAGCCGGTCAACATCGGATTGGCTTCAAAGGCAATGCGGCGATCCCCTTCACCTTTGACTGTAACTGTTTCCCCAACGGCAACCAAAGGTAATCCTAACCCGGCTAATTTTTTGGCCAATTCATCTGAAATGGGAAACCCGGCGACTGTAGACGGAATTTTGACGGTGCGGTCTTTGTCTTTGCCATTCGCATTCACTTTAAAATACGACGCGGTTTCATCATTGGGCAAAACTGTCTGACCGGTTGACTTAGGATCAATCAGATCAACAACTGTGTCCCGGCCCATGGAATCTAAATGCTCGTCGATCTTGTCCAACAACGTCACTTCGCCATCGGCACGCGGGCCGCCTTTTCTGGGTTTCGGATTCTGCTCTAGGGAAACCAGCGGCAGGTAAACCGCGACTTCGCCTTCTTTGGCGCCGATCTTTGCCGCGATATTCCGGTCAGCATCCGCGCCGGTCTGATTCTGTAATTGCGCGCCCTTCGGACCCTTGAACACCACATTCAACCGGCCGTGCAGATCATAATTCGCCTCACTGACAGCAGCGGTCTGCGGATTCGTTTCTCCTTCGTGAGAAAACTCAACCGTTGCGCCGACCTGTGTGCTCTTGGTAATTTTTCCGTCTTTATCGTATTCAACATCAAAGATCTTGAACGTCGGCTTCTTATCAAGCATGGCCAGGCCTAAACTGAAAAATTCCGGCGTGGCGACTTTTTCATAACCGCTAAAGAAACCGCTCTTCGGGTTGACCATCGTTGCATAGAGAGCGCTGTCGCCTTGCGCGTTATATTCATAGGCTCTTTTCTTCGTTTTATCTTTATCATCAAAAGTGTACGTTAGATCAAACGTGCCGAATTGCGTCAACACCGGCTTTTTAGTTCCGCGGAAATATTCCATGCGGCCGTTCTCATCGAGCTTGATCACTAAATTGGAAACCTGCGTGCCGTTAAACAGCGGCGTGTGCGCCAGCGGATGATTGCCGCGGGCGTCAGCGTATTCGAACACACCTTTATTTAATTGGGCCTTCAGATCTTTGGTTTGAACCTGATAAGGATGAGATTCGAAATCACTCGCCGGTGCAGCAGTCAGCTGGGCCAATTCAGTTGTTGCTTTGGCGATGCCGGCATCGGCTTCGGTCAACGCCTGCTTCTTTTCTGCCAAAGCTGTTTGAGCTTGATCAAAACCCGCTTGCGCTTCGGCAAGTTTCGCCTGGGCTTGAGCTTTCTTATCTTGCCAGCTAGCAATATGAGCATTTCCTTTAGCCTGGGCAAGTTCCTTTTTAGCGGCTGCCAAATCTACGTCCGCATCATCCAATTCCCGACGAGCCCTCTCCGGCGAATCAAGCGTCATCGCAGTTATGGCCTGCGTATACTTTTCAATCTTTTCAGCCTGATTCTTTTGCGCAGCTTCAAGTTTATTTTTGGCAATTTCAACCAGCGCCTCAGCCTCGCGCTTCGTAAGCTTTGCTTTTTTCGGATCACCGCTGGGGATCATGTCATCATAGAGCTGCGCTTTATCAAATTCTTTTTGGGCCTGCTTGACTCCATTTTCAGCTAAAGTAACTTGCACCGTCGCATTCTTTTTATCATCTTGTGCTTTCTGCAGATCACTGGTGGCTTTGGCCCTCAATCCCTTATTTAAGGTAAGGCTGCCTTCTTTCGCTTCCAAAACTTCAGCACGGCCTTCGGCTAAAATGCGGCGTAAAGCAACGGTCGGTTCTTTTTGTTTTGCGCCGGCCTGGCCCGGCTGGCTGACATTGCCTTGAAAATCAATATATTTTCCGCCCACCAAAGTTAAGTTGTAACTTTCCTGTCCGCCTTCGGAACCCATAGAACCGTGCGCCACTCTGGTGCGGCCTTCTTCAGCCACCGCGTCGGATAAATATTCGGTATACGCATTGCCGATCCCGGGAAGAATGCTTCCGTCTGTACCGCGCTGAAACGCCGCCATGCCGATCCAGGCATCTTGACCGTTAAGCTTGGCGATTTCCCGGGTTAAATCTTTGATCTGCGCGTTAAGATCTGCTTTGATATTTTTATCCGGAGACTCTAAAACATTGGCCAGGGCCGCGAAATCAGTTTGATCCATGTACTGTGACATGGCGGCAAGAATGGCCGTAGCCGCTTCAGCTTTTTTACCTTCCGGTTCTGCCGCCTTCAAGGCTTCGGTTGCGCTGACCCCGGCTTGGGCGGCCGCACTCACTGCTGGTTTATTCAAAACACTCGCAATGGCATCGGATAATTGTTGACGGGCCGGCTTGGAATCCTTCTGCATATTGTTCATGAGGGAAAGCAATTGCCCCATTTGTTCAGGCGTCAATTCTTTAACCCCGGATTTTTCTAATTCGCTGACCAAAGCTGAGGAGACCGCCTGCCAAAATTCTTTTTCCTTTTTTGTAACATCACTCCTGGCATTATTCAATTTCGCCAACGCCTGCATGAGTTGCTGAGCATTCTTTCCTTTTAATCCCAATTTTTCAATGAGCGCAGCAAACCCGGCGCGCTTCGCCAACTGATCGCGATCATTTTGCAATTGGCCAATCCGCATGGCAAGGGCCGAATCTTTGGGTCCGGCAAAATCGATCTTGCCGCTTAAAAATTCCTGCAAACTCCAGCCGCGTGAACCATCGGTTCTAAATCGCATCGAAACATTATCCGCCCGGTACGGATTGGTCGCTTGCCAATCAAAAATATCGAGGCTGGCGACATTTTCTTTGGTGGCAGTGCTGTGCTGACCCTTGAAGTCAAATAATTGATGCGCCAGTTGAGGCGTGCCGATTTTACCGCCAGTCAGATCCTGATATGAACTATTCACCGCCCAGGATGCCGTTGTTTCAATTCCGCTGGCAGCGCCGCTGGCCATAACCATTTCCAGCGCTTCAAAACCTTCTTCAACGCGCGCCTGCAAGGCCGGAGAAGTCGCATTATTCATCAAACGCGCGATCACATCTTTTTTGATCTCTTGTAAAGACTCTTGGCTGATGAATTTTAAATTTTTAATGTGAGAAGCGAGTTCTGGTTGTCCTGCTTCATTCAATTCCTGAATTAAAGATTCAATTGCGAAACTTGCCCGCTGCGTGACTCTGATATCTTGAGGCACACTGGGTTTGCCGTCCGGACCGATTTCGGCCTTGTAATAATCCACGGACCGGGACGCGGCCAACACCGGGAATAGTTCACTGCCGACGCTATCACCAAAAACACTGGCTGCCACAGTATCTTCTAAAATACCTTGATTGATATCGATGCGTTCACCGCGGATAGCCTTACCTTGCTTGTCCAGAATCGAATGAACTATGGATGCGCTGGACCGGGTTAGAACAAAAGACCATTCTTCATCCCCAAATTTTAGAGAGCTGATCCTGGTATCAAATAATGCTGCCTCTAAAGCATTTTGTTTTTTACTGGCGCCGGGCATTGAGAGGGTAGCGCGCGGATCAATACTGTCAATCACCATACCCAGCGTCATACGGCTTGCATAATTCTTCACCGCTTCTTCCAACTTGGCGATATTTTTATTTAAGACCATTGACCCGGCGCGTTGTTCGGCTAAGCCACTTGCTATCTCGGCTTGAGCCACGGCCTTTTGCGCGCCCTCCAAATCAGCAGCGGCAACGTTCAAATCTTCTTCTTTTTGCTTAAGCTGAGCCAGCATCGATGGTTTCTGCATCGTCATTTTTTCACTTTCAAATGCGACCTCAGCTTGTTGGAAGGCAACTTTCGCAGCAGCAAAATTTTGTTGTTTCTGTTGCAAATTCGCATGCGCGGCCACGACATCGCCGTCCAACGCCTTAAATTCATCAATTTTTGTCTTTAAGGCGGCCATGCGCGCATCAACTTTCTCTTGTTCGACATCAACATCCGCTTGTGCCGCCAACGCCATCTTCTCCGCCAGAACCGCTTGTACGTGTGTCGCCTGCTCCGTGGCCTGTGTTTGCTCTAATTTTGCCTGGGCTTCATCAGCACCCTGTACCGCAAGAGTAACTCGCGTCTGCGATTCGGTCTCTTTTTTATCCGCGGCCTGAAATGCTTGCTGATCCGCAGCCAGCGCCATTTGGGCCTGATCAAACGGCTGCGTATCAATTGACCCATCAGGTAAGACTAAATCCGCACCGTCTGTGCCGGCCAGTTTACTTGTCCGCGAGGCGACGTCTTTGAGCGCCTCCGCTTTGGTTTTCGCTGCTTTTTCCGCTGCCAACAATCCTTTATATTCCGGATCGCTTTGCGCCATTTCATCTAGAGAAGCAACCGAGAAACTTTCTTCAAACGTGTTGATGCCGGAACTTTGTTGAGCCAAAATCTCTGTTTCTTTTTTCTCGCGTTGGGCCGTCGCGTTTTTGGCATCCGTATCCGCTTGTTCAAAGTCTTGCCAAAGTTGCGCCACTTTTAATTTCTCATCTTCTCTTTCAAAATTTGCCTGCGATTGCTCTAAGCTTCCTTGAGCCTTGACCAGGTCTGACTGGACTTTGGCGTCTTCAGCTGTGGCTTGCGATAATTCGGCTTGTGCCGTGGCATGAACCGGTTCGGCAGCGACCCGTTCGTCGACGGCTTGTGTGTGGGCCTGCGCTGTTTTATCCGCTTCGGTTTGCGCGGCAGCATTGACCTGTTCCGCGGCACGCAGATCACTGCGCACCAGTCGATCAACCAAATTCACATCTTCTTGGGCTGCGTCGCGCTCATGGATCTCGTTGACAATATCCAGCTTGGTCATGCCGCCTGCTGCTTTAGGAGCAGCCGCGGTTTCCATCATGGCACCAAGCTGAGCTTCTTCTTCAGCCAAACGTTGATCGACCAGAGAGATATCGTTAATTCCATAAAGGGCGGCTAATGTCCTCGCTTCTTCCAAAGCCGCTTTTTTCTCTTGCAGGGCTTTATTCTTTTTCTTCTCCAACCCCAAATCAAAAACAAAGCTACCCGCTTCGCCGCCCTTCCCTTTTATGCTCATAATCGTATTGCCAAAATAATCTCTTGAGGTTTGCAGAACCTGACCATTAACCGCATTAATTCCACTAGTTTGATACCGCTGAAATGGTGTTCCCCTCATATACCACACTTGAGTTGTACCCCCATTTGACCTTAACCCAATCCAGCGGGAAGTCAACCCAGCCGCTTGAAAGGCCTCGCGGGCGCTTTGATCACGCGGGGTAAGCAACGCTTCCAATGTGGAGAGGGCAAAATTATCGTTAGGATCCGTTAACCGCCGGCCTAAAAATGAATTTAACGCATCCACCGGACTATTCAGCATATTTTTTTTCAGCGTATCGAGAGTAGAGATACGGATTTGCGTATCCAAGAGTTCATCGGAGGTGGGATTGTCGGACGCGGCATTCTCTTTTCTAATCTTTTTCTCATTATCTTCAAGACGAATGATCGTCTCCGAGGTCCAGCCGCTGATGGCTTGCAAGGCTGTGATATGAGTAATAGCATTGGAAAGGGCTGAGGTGACTTCGCCGGTCTCCGGATTAATGGTGTCATGAAAATTGCCGCCGACCGGCACGCTTCCTACACCATCGGCCAGCGCGTTTCCTAGACCATAATAACTCATTCCAAATCTTCCAAGATCTTTCCAACCGGCAACAAGTGTATGATCCAACATGCGACGGAAAAAACCACGCTCTATGGGAAGCGGTTCCCCCTCAGCATACTGTTCATCCCTTAACTGTCCATCCTCATAAATTTTTCTGGTTTTAATTTCATCCGGAGTAACTGATATTTTTTCATTATCATCATTGATGTAAAAATAAGCCGTTGTGCCGTCAGATAATGTTTCTTCTGAAACAACAAATGTTTCAATTTCTGGCGCTTGGTACTCTTGATTAAGCAAGGTTAACTTCTGACCATAGGCATCAACCGATTCCAATGTCCCGTTCTCAAAATTGGTGGGCTCAAGATTTTTATCATTAATACCGTAGGCGGGGGTTTGTTTATCATCGGTGATGGGGTCGCCCTTTGCATCATAAAGATTGATGCGATTATAATTTCCATCCTCAATATATTTTTCACCTTTGGAATTTGTTAAAACCAATTGCTCAGTCGCGTTGCTGCCGGCGGCATTTAAATTGCCAGCAAAGAGGTTTGACAATTCCATCGCGCCCCATTCGAGCATTGACCCGCCCAAATACGCGATCGCCCGATACATCAACAATTTTTTGCGATCCCGTTCCTCTTCCTCCTCTTCCTCATCCAGATTGGTTATGCCGCCTTCTTCACCGGCCCGTTCGCCCTTAATATAATGCTTCTCATTTTTATCCATAATGGCTGCCAAGAGACCGATAAATAATCCTTTGGCAAGGGTTATCACCAACCGGGTAGTTTCGGGGCTCATACCAAAAAGCCCTTTTGGAGTGACTTGCCTTTTGTTGGATAAATCGATGACCTTGGCTTTGACATTGTCGGAGGCGCCCTGCACATTATCCGCGGCTTGGTTGGCTTCAGCTAAACGGCTTTGCGCGGCGTTATGAGCGAGGCGGGCTTTTTCGACTTCCGCTTCATTGCCCATGAAGTTGGGGGCGTCATCAAGCTCCGCTTGGGTCCGACTCTCTTCGCTTTGAGCCGCCGCAACATTTTCTTGGGCGGCTTGCCGGGCTTCCGGGCCCTGACGCATCAGTATTGCTAAACTTTGTGGTTGCGCCGCGAGGGCGAGCTGTACCCGTTCGGCTCGCATGGCAGCCGTCTTGGCACCGACATATTTTTCTTGAGCGGCGGTATATTTTGTAGAAGCTTTCTCGAAAGCTTCTTTATTTTGCACAGTTGGGTCTTTATCAAACGCGGTCCTGGCATCGTCTCTATTTTTCTGCGCTTTTTCAAATTCATTCTTGGCGGTCTTTTCAGCATCTTGGGCTCTAACTAAATTATTATTGGCGTCTTTCAGCTTATCTTCATCGGATTTTGCAAAACCTTGCTTATCCTTATCAGTCAACGCGGCGTTAGCCGATTTGGCTTCAGCATCAGCGCGATTGACTAACGCGATCTTGTCATCCAGGCCTCGCTTTTCGCGCTCCAGGTTGGCTCGTTCTTCTGAATCAAGTTTTTTCTCTTTATCATCTTTAGCAATTTTCTCTCCAATTTCTTTGGAACGCGCTTTGGCTTTTCCTTTGTCAAAACCTTGGTTGGCACCCTCTGCCGTGATATTCGCCGCTAAGGCGTGGACACCGTTGCGATCCGCAGCCACGGCCGCGGCGAGAGCTTTTTCTTGTGCTTTTAACCCGGTTGCTGAATTTAACTCCGCCTGCAACTTAGCGGCTGTTGCGGTATCACCCTCCTGCTCTGCTTTTTTTAACGCAGCTTCTTTTTGCTGGATTTCATTTCTAAGATTTCTAAGCTTATCGCGGTCAGACAAGGCGCTGACGAGTTTTTGTTCCTTGGCAATGGCTGTAACATTTGCGGCCAGGGCTGCATCAACTTTGGCCTGGGCATCTTTGAGTTGTCCTTCCAAAGCTTTGGTTGCGGCACTGTTGGGGTCTTTGGCTTGAGCATCTTTGAGTTTACCGGCCAGAGCATCACGTGCGCCTTCTGCCGCTTTTAATTCCGCTTCGGTTTTTTCCCTTTTCTCGCGTGCTACCGCCAGTGCGAGCTGGTCTTGCAGATCCTGTAATGCAAAAACTTTTAACTGGGCTTGGTCACTTTCTGCTTGGGCTTGATCTTCGGCAAAGGCCAAATCATCAACCAATGCTTCATCCCAGCCAGCATCTTCAGCATACTGCCGTTGGGCTTGGGCTTCTTCAGCAGCTTGTTGCTTTGCCGCTGCATCTTCTCTGGCTTTATCCAATTCTTTTTGATTTGCATCGGCTTTGGCTTGAGCCGTCGGCTGGGCACTGTAGACAATTGCGGCATAAGCGAGCCTGGCTAATG
This sequence comes from Omnitrophica WOR_2 bacterium RIFCSPHIGHO2_02_FULL_48_11, assembly GCA_001805615.1. Classification (GTDB taxonomy): domain Bacteria; phylum Omnitrophota; class Gorgyraeia; order Zapsychrales; family GWA2-47-8; genus 2-02-FULL-48-11. Next base: position 3,132 of record MHGP01000042.1, on the reverse strand, counting down.
CGCTAAAGAAATCACCAATCGCCTGCGAAACCAAGCTATCCGGGGCAGCAGTATTGGGAGAAAGTTCCGCGGCAATAAAGCGCGCCGCAACACCCACTCCCGCATACAAAGTATCAAGTAACGCAGCCTTGAAAATACTGCCTATATTGCCAAAAAAATTAGTCCACGGATTTTTGAAATCAAAATCCTTAGGAATAAGATACCCAGCCTCATCTCTTAGAGGGTTGCCATCTTTATCTGTTTTATAACCATTGGTTCCGAACCATCCTGACAGATTCAAATCTATTTTAAAGGTGGCAGCTAACGCATCAATGCCAGAAATAAGACCATTTACCGCCAGGTTAGCCGCGAGTGAGGATACAACCCCTACAATCGCCTGTTTAATAATGGGGTTCATTTTGTCGCCCAAGGCTTTATTTAATAACTTGGCAATTTCATATTGAACTGCGCCAACGGCCGCCCCCAAAATAATACCCTTGGCAAGCCCCTCAAGGATCTTTAAAATAATTGCCAGGGTTGTCGCACCGGATGCATACGAGCTAAGCCCGCCCTGAATCCCCATAGAAAGCGCGCTGGACACAGCGGTTGAGAGGATCATGGCACCCTGCTTGCTGCACTCCCCTGCGACGTAACACCATTGACCGAGAGTCCCGGCCAAGACACCGGCGCCTAAAGAAATGAGCGGCGAGGCTGATGAAAATAAAGGAACTCCGAGCGCGCCTAATCCGGCAGTGGCCAGCATGACGACCAGCTGGATCCCGACTTGCAAAGCGATATCACCGCCAGACATCAGTCCGGGGAATTCTTTTTGCACGCTATGCCAAGCCGACCCCCAGACAAAAGCCATGGTGTCGTCCGTGATGTAATCAACATTTTCTTTTTCTAAACGGGAGAGATCGGTTTTGTCCGCCAAAACAAATCCAGTGGATTCTTTTAAGAAATCATCACGCGCCAAACTCACCTTGCGGCCGATGTCGTTGAAATAAACTTTTTCGTCATCCACATCCGTAACCGTAACAAAGTGCTCGACTTTTAAGTTGGCGATAAACGGCGGCGTTAATTTTAATGTATCTTTAGGAGCGAGTTTGGCGGCCTTCAAATCCAGGCCGTAAGCATTGACAATTTCTTTGATGGCATAAAGCGAGGTCTTCAGTTTCGGTTCACCGGGCTTGACGATATTGTTCATCAAGTCCACCATTAAGGTCATGACTGAAATTTCTTCTAAACTGTTTTTGATATTATGGCTCGCCAAAATATCATGCAAGGCATGCACACCGCAGTTGAGAGGATGAATCCCCGGATCACGCAACCAATCGGTGACTTGGGCGATGCGGTTTTTGGTGAACAGCACATCGGAATTGATCTGCAAAACGCGGCTATCGGAATTCCCGAACATCGGGGCATTGGGAAGTTTTAACTGAACCTGGGTTTTTTCTTTGTAGGCAACCTGGCTTAAAAGATTTTCAACGCTGGCCGCGATCTGGGCCGAGGACATCTCCTGCACTGAGGCGGTCTCCGGGTTCACGGTTTGAATGCGGTCCTTATTCCCCCAGAGAATGGCCGGGTTATAATTAAACGCCCAGCTAATCTGATCCGGAATAAAAACCGCTAAAATGACCAGCGCAACCGTGCGGATCCAGCTCTTGAAACGGCTCTTGAATTTTGTCTGATCTTGCGGGGGAAATTGTGCGGCGTGGCGATAGGCTTCTTCGGCGTTTTTGAAGGTTTGCTGTTCGGAAGAAACAAAGACTCCCCCATTACTAGTATTATTGGTACTAGGCACACTAAGGGAACCTCTATATATGTCCAATCTGTCGCTCATTGGGTTTATATAATGTCCAAACTAACCACGACTAAATTGTGTTGATTGGATGGTGCTGTGCGTCTTGCTGCTACACCCACGGGAAGGGAATACTTGAGAATATTGCTTGGTAAAGAATTTTCCGGTTCGGCTTGCCTCTGCGTTTTTTGACTTTTTTGTCTTAGGTTGCGCATCGTTATTGCCTAAAATAAAAACGGGCTACCACGGAAAAAGGGATAGCCCGATCCTTAAAATTTCTGATCGAAGATCAGCAAAAGCAGTAACTCTATTTTGTGTGTTCCCGTGGCGTTTCTCATATTTAACACACTCAATATTGAAAAGACATTTAAAGTATAACATATAATAAAGGGGCCACAAGTCCCGCTTATATTTATTTACAAAAATAACTCCTTTATTATCAATAAGTTATACTCTAGCTTAAAAATATTTCAATATTTACGCATTTAACAGTTATTTTTTTGAAAAAATTTGTGTTTTACGGACTTTTTACCGGAGATCACACAGGCTGGCTGCCGGCGGAAGATCTTTGAGTAAAACAGGAATAATGCGGGCTCAGCAGCCTCTCTTCGACGGAGAACTTATGATTTAAACCCATTTCTCGTCGATAAAACCAAGAACGCTATAGACTTAAATCAATTTTCTATCGATTTTTGAAGAGAACCGCTTAGGCTGGATGAGGGCCAGGGAGGCAAATTCGTTGCTTTTCAAAACACCGATCACGACAAATGAATAGGAAAATATGTGATACAAAAAACTCGTCATTTTTAGATTTCTCGACTTAAAACAGACTTCATTGGTCATAGATTTTATAGCATTACTTTAATGTCCAATCTATCGTTAACATGTTCAACATTCAGAATGGACATTATAATGTCCATTCTATAATTTACCGTGCATCACCCGTCGCAAATCCATGAAATATACAAATCATGGTTGCCTGGATGCGGGCTGAATTCATGCGATTCATCTCTTTGATTTATAAGAACGATGTTGCGGGATTTAAGGAGTGAATTGAGCACACCTACTAATATTTTTTATTCAGAAAAGGTAGTGCGACCTGAACGACGTAATCCTGCAACATCATATAACCATGAGACTTCTCGGTAACGGTTAGGAAGCCCGTATCGTTTATCGGTTAAGGTTACGTAATTTTTTGCAGTTGACGATTGACCTAACCGAACACCGAAACGGGCAACGTTACCCTAACCGCTAATTGCCGAATATCTATACATCGCGAACCTGAGTTAGAAATTTAGAAACTCAGGACATCGCGAACCAACTCGCTCATTATGTTGTCTCAAACAAGGAGG
>MHGP01000041.1 GCA_001805615.1 Omnitrophica WOR_2 bacterium RIFCSPHIGHO2_02_FULL_48_11 | reverse complement strand
CAGGAAAAAGCGCAGCTGGATCAGCTGAATACTGATATTGAAGAACTGACGCAGCGCCAGGACAGCTTGCTGTCCGTCCTTGAGGAGCAAAAGCCGCTGCAGGTCAATATCAATCAATTTGAGGCCAAAAAGAAAGAATTTTTAGACACGATCCAATCTTTGCAAAAAGAAAATCAGCAGCTGCAATACCAAAAGCAGCTGTTGGAGGAGACCTGGCAAAAAGGGCAAAAAGTATCAGGCTCTGAGGGGGCTGCGGCAACTGTTGAGGTGCTCAATCAGCAAATCGCTCAGCAGGGGGAAGAGCAGACCCAGCTTAAAAATGAAATTGCACAAAAAAAGGATGAATTTTTCTCCACTGAGAAGATCTATGAGGATTTTAAAAAGGAGATCCCCCAGCTAAGAAAAAGTTTAGATGCTGAGAAAGAGAAAACCAGCCGCCTGCGGCAGGGAGAGCTGGCGCGCTACAATCGGTTGATTGCGGAACATCAGCAAAAATTGAAAAAAGCGAATGAGGAAACGGTTTTGCTTAAAGATCCCTCTTGGGGGCAAAGAGAGATCAAAAGGATGGAAGGGGAAAAAGAAAGATTAAATAAACACTTGGCTATGGTGCAGGGGGAGCTGCAGACAGTTGTTGACGAAGGTATGAAAATGGCAGAAGTCTCGTATGCGCCGGAAAATGTGGCCCAATTGGACGCGGGGATTCAACAGCGGCAGGTGTATGCTCGGGAGCAGCAGGCGATGTTGGCGACAGTGAAAAAGAATTTTATTATAAATGGCCTCAGCCGCGGACAATTTCAGACGGAAGAACGGCAACTCAAAGAACATTGGGACACCTTAAAGAACGAGCATCAGCATTTGCAGACGGAAGTTCTGAGCCTTATGGTCCAGCATGACCGGTTATTGAAGAAATAACTGCTTACCCCACCTTGACAGCCGCAAGATTTCATTACACACTTATTATAAGGAGTGGAGTTTCTCCGAGCACCTTCACTTGATCAAGGTAAACTATCCGTAAGGATGGGACACAAAGCTACAGGGCCCCCGCGCATTCTTGCAGAATGCAAGAGCGGGGGGTTGCCAGCTGCTCCAGGTGATAGGGAATGAAAATGACCTATTCTTCAAGTGAAGAATAGGTTTTTTTATTTAACGTTCATTGACAAGGGAACAGGGGATTGTTAAGATAAAATAAATTTGATGGTTCAAGCCAGTACGGTCATCAGTCCAGTGGAAAAAAGAGGAGCAATACCATGGTTTTATTCATACATTATACCTCGCTACTTCTGGGCCTGATCGTTCATGGTAATTAGGATCCAGAAGGGAGGTCGGGAACATGCGAAGCAGTAGTCGCGGGTTCACGCTTGTTGAAATAATGATTGTGGTGGCAGTCATCGCGCTTTTAGCTGCTATCGCCATCCCGGGTTTATTAAGGGCAAAGGCTTCAGCTAACGATACTTTAGCAAGAGCGACGTTAAAGACATTAGCTGTGGCATCAGAAACATATGCCAACAATAATGCCGGTTATCCTATGGACATAACAGCTTTAACTGGGGCTGTCCCTCCCTATATCATTATAAATGATCCTTGCAGTAACTCGATATCAGGTTTTACTTATACATGTACAATGGTGGCTGCGGGATATACATTCATTGCGACGCCAGATATTGTAGGGAGAACGGGGACTACAACTGTTACTTTGAGCACGGGAGGAATTTGGACTCCTTGAGTTCAAGACTCCCCCTTGACAGCGATAGAGTTGCATTGTATGCTTTAGTTGACAATTTGCCGTTTACCAGAATCACTTGATAAAGGTAAACCATTCGTAAGGATGGGACACAAAGCTATAGGGTCCTCGCACAATTAGAATTACGCGAGGATTGCCAGTTGCCAAGGTAAAAGTGACGATATAGCCTATTCTTCGAATGAAGAATAGGTTTTTTTATTGGAAACACGTTGACAACAGAAAGTGTCATGTTACAATAAAAATTGTTGCAATTTGGTCAAGGCCAATAGGTTACAAACTTGTTGCCAGTCGATAAGAGAAAAAATGGTATCATCCTTCGTTATTCGACATCTTCTGGAAAATAGGTTTGGCGTATTGGCTGAATAAAGATCGGGAAAGGAGGAATTAAAATGAAAAAAGGAAATCGTGGTTTTACATTAGTTGAAATTATGATCGTTGTGGCTATTATTGCTCTTTTGGCTGCGATCGCAATTCCTAACTTGCTGAGAGCAAAGATTTCAGCCAACGATGCTTTAGCCAAAGGTTCTTTAAGATCATTATCAACGGCCTCGGAGACGTTTGCTACTTCTAATAACGGTAATTATCCGGGTGACATGACATCGTTGACGACTGGTGCTACGCCACCGTATATTAATAGCAACCCATGTCTTGCTATCCCAACTTCTGGGTTTAACTATACTTGTACGGTGGGTACGGGTGGTTATACCTTCATCGCCACACCGGCGACTGTTGGGACTACCGGCACGACAACGTTTACGATGTCCACGGGTGGTGTTTTAACCCCGTAATTGTTTATGTTGACATAGGTTTAACAACGAGGGGGGCTTTGGATGCCCCCTTCGTTGTGTAGGGAAAAGCCGAAGTTTCTGTAGGGGGAAATCTTTTATATGAGACGGCAAAAAAGAAAATCACAAACTCAAAAGGGATTTACGCTGGTGGAGTTGCTTATTTCATCGGCGATTTTGATGATCACGATTGTCGGGATCCTGGTCAGTTATCTGCGCTGTTTGGAATTGGCCGAGATCGCCAAAAATAAAACCACTGCCATGAACGCGGTAAAAAGCCGCATGGAACAAATAAAAAATACGGATTTTGCAAATGTTATGGCCAATTACAATAGTGTAACTTTTACAACACCGGGGTTAAATGGTATGGGGGTCAGTTATGTGACCACAACCATAATTAACCCGGATGTTTTGGAAGTAACGATTTCTTTTTCTTGGAAACAGACAAATACACATTTGATTGGCGAAGATACGAATTTAAATGGTGTGGTTAATGGCGGTGAAGATAAGAACGGAAATGGGATTTTGGATTCCCCGGTGCAGTTGGTAAGCAGTATCTACAATGTTTAAGGAATACAATGAAAAAAAGGATATGGACAAAGCGCGGGTTTAACATTGTTGAGTTGATGGTCGTCACTTTTATCATGACGATGATCATTGGTGGAAGTTTTATGGTGTTGTCCTCAGGTCAATCCGCTTGGTTCTTGACGGACAGCAGCATTCAGCTGGAAGAAAATTTAAGACAGGGGATGACGAGAATGACGCGAGAATTGGCAGAAACAACATCGGCGCAATTGACCCTTACCGACAATGGCGGGGTGGGTGGATCGGACATCTTGAAATTTTCCATACCGGTTGTTTGTCAAAATAACGTCTCGGTGATTGATATCGGCGGAAATGTCGCTTATTGGAGGGCCCCGCTGACGTGGGGATGCACCAGTTCAACGTGCATGGATGCGGATAATGATTGCAATACTATTGATTATAAATTTTTAGAATACAGATTGAATAATAGCAACCAGTTGGTTCGGCACGTTCTTAATAATGCCGGTGGTCTGGTTCGCGAAGATGTGGTCGCGCGGAATATGACAAATCTCCAAGCGACTTTGGATGCCGGTCAGGAAATATTGACGCTCGTTTTGACAGCCCAGGCTACTTCAGTTACGAACAGGGTCGTGACAACGTCCAAAACAATTGATATCCGGTTTCGTAATTGAAAATACAATAGCCCTCGCACATAGAAGCGGCTTGCTTGCAAACGGAGGTAAGGAGTATGAGAATTACAAATAATAAAGGGGTGGCCTTAGCAATCACGCTATTGGTCATTATCGTATTGATTACGCTCGGCGGGTTATTTGTCCTCAGGGCAGTCAACGAGAAAAATATTTCTGACCACCAACAAATGGCGGCCAAGGCTTTTTACATTGCTGAAGCGGGGATCAATTTAGGGATAGACAAACTGGATACGCTTATTAACACCAATATGCTCACCACCGTGAACGCCCTGAACCCTCAGGTCTTAAGCAACAAGGCGCAGACTGCGGTGAGCAATGCGGATGGGATCACTTTTTTGATTGATACAGTCAAGGTGGGCGGAGCGGCTCAATTGACATTAGTCGGGACTAACGCTGAATACAATGTCGGCACAACCGCATTTGGCAGTGGGAATTATCAATATAAAATTACTATTTCGGAAAAGTCCGATCCCGCTGTCGTTCCCCCTGGTCCGGATAAGTGGAAACTAGAGTATTATTATGCGATTAGCTCGACCGGAAGTTCCTCATCGGAAACGAAGCGAGTTTTGCTCACGGGTGATTTTACAGTTGAAGTCCAGCGCGATAACTTTGCTAAGTACGCGTTATTTACGGACCATCATGGGACGCCCAGCGGCGGGACAGTGTGGTTTACTGACAAAACAAATTTTGCCGGGCCGCTCCATACCAACGAACGGTACAGTTTTGCTTTTAATCCGAGCGGGACTTTTGACGGTGCGGTAACACAACAGCTTTCTACGGCAAGATTCTATAATAATGGAAACCCTTTCTTGACGAATGCCAGCGCCAATGGAACACTTGACGTTCCTGTTTTTAATGTGAGTTATACCAGAAGCGTTGCTGAAATAGTTTTGTCTTCCTCAGTACAGAAACAGGACTTAATTGACCAGGCCCGGGGCGGGGACACGACGCCCGGTAACGGGATTTTTGTCGCGAATAACGGTACGGCATTAACCGGCGGGATTTATGTTAACGGTAATGCGACGGTGAGTTTGGGGGTCGACGGAAATGGCGATGCGGCTTACACGATCACTGAAGGAACGACAACAAAGATCGTCACCGTCAAGCGGGCTTCTAACCAGACGAGCGTCGAGACCGTGGGCGTCTCAACAACAACCTATGGCGGGCTTCCCGATGGCGTGGATGATGTGGGGACCATTATTTATGTCAACGGCGCCGTTAATAGTTTGAGCGGAACGGTACAAAAAGATACGGAAGTCACTGTCTCGAGCGAAAACGATATTATTATTACAAACAATATAAACTATCAAGAATACACACCAGCCGTTGGAACGCCAGGAACAGCTGGATATGTGCCGCCGAATGCAGATGGCAAAACAAATCTGCTCGGCATTGTCGCTTGGGGTGGGAATGTGCGTGTTGGAACCAGCGCTCCCAACAATATTAGTATGCACGGGATTGTTATGGCCAGAAACGGTATATTCACTGTAGACAACTATACTAGCACAACTGTCGGTCCACGGGGAACAGCGACACTTTTAGGCGGAGCCATTACCCAGTTCTATGGGGCATTTGGGTTGTTTAACGGCTCTACGAGCACGCAGATTGCCGGGTATGGCCGTAATTTCGTTTATGATAGCCGCACGCTACTCGGGAAAGCGCCGCCCTATTTCCCCAGCATGAGAGCTTTTATCGCTTTCACCAACGACTTAACGGATAAATTGATTTGGCAAAACAGATAAGGGTTCAATATAACTTTATTAAAGAGGCGTAACCTATGGGAAGCGGAAACGAAAACAGCAAATTAGTTGTCCTTATCGTTCTGTTTTTTGCTGTGATGACGATTATGTATGTCACGAACAGTTGGATCAAACGTGAGCTAGATGAATCTTCTAATAAGTCAGCGGCTGTTCAGCAGCCGCTGGTGCGCGTTGTCGAGAAAGAAAAGTTGGCTAACGGAGATGAGCCGGTCGCTCAAAGTTTGCCTGCCAGTTCAGAGCAAGATCCTCAGACGCAAGCAGCTTCTGCAACTACAGCCGATCACCAAGAAAAGGAGCCCAAGAAAGTTGTTTATGAACTGCCTATTCATGAAGTAAATCTGCCGCTCTAGCCGCGGCAAGGTCAGGGTTCTAGATCTTTGGGGAGAGGTTCACAGAACGTCAAATCATAGTTTCAAAAATTTATTGATTTATCTCGTTTAATTGCAATAATTTTGGTAAAATATATCCGTTTAAAAGGGTACTGATTATGGAACCTATGTCTTTAAAAAAATTGCTAGAACAGTATCTCTCCCTTGTCAAAAAATTACTTCCTGAAAAAGAGGGAAGTTTCGCAGTAGGGATTGATATCGGTTTTCATTCCTGTAAGATGGTTGAAATCTCTAAGGCGGGGAATGCTTACCAGCTGAACAGTTTTGCCATAGAGCCGGTGGTCGATGGTAACATCGCTCAGGCCATCAAGGCTGTCCTGGCGAAAGCGAAGAAGCCTAATAAGTCCCCCTATACCTCTGTTTTTGGCAAAGGAACTCTGATCCGTTGCCTTCCTATGCCGCGGATGACCCTTGAGGATTTAAAGAAATCGCTCGCTATTGAAGCGGATAAATATTTCCCATTTGCTCAGGATCAAATCTATACCGATTGTTTTATTCTGGACAGCAGCGGGGAAGATAAAAGAATTCCCGTCCTGGTTGCTGCTTCCAAGAAAGAAATCATTGATGCCCGGGTCAAACTATTGACCGATTTGGGTCTGCATACAAACTTTATTACTTTAAATCCCATTGCTGTGGCTAACGTGCTCTATGTTTTAGGCAGCAGTGGAGCCGCCGAAAAGAAAGAGCCGGCAGGTCAAGTTGCCCCGGCGTCGGCGGCATCCTCGGGAGTGGCCATCTTGGATATGGGAGAGACCGTGAGCAATTTAACTATTCTGGTGGGACGTCTGCCGCGGTTCACCCGAGATATCTTTTTGGGCGGCCAGGATTTAAATAAGCGTATCAGCAATGCCTTAGGAATTAGTCTCCAAGAAGCAGAAAAGTTAAAACGTCAGCCTCCGAAAGACAAACTGACCGAAATCCTCAATGCCTGCGACTCATCCTTGACCAATTTGATCTCCGAAATGCGCTTATCGTTTGATTATTTTACGACCGAGAATAATTTGCATATCAGCAAACTGCTTTTAACGGGCGGGGCTTCAATGCTGGAAGGAATGAAGGATTATTTTACGAAGAATCTGGATATCCCTGCAGAAAATTTGAATCCTTTAAGCCTGTTTCAAATCGCGGAAGATGTCTCTCAAGAAGAATTAAAAAAGAATGCCACGCGTTTATCTGTGGCAATAGGATTGGCGCTCTATCACTATGATTGATATTAATCTTGTTCCACCACATCTGCAAAGAAAAAAAGGCCGGGGCCTCCTGGGCAAAGGGATCAATATCCCCCGTGAGGTGATCATCGGCTTGGTGGGAGGGTTCTTTGTGATCCTTTTATTGATTTCGATTCTTTTTCAGATTACGATTTTTGCCCAATATGCCCAGCGCAAGCGATTAAAGCAGGAGTGGGAAGCCATTCTTCCTGCCAAAACACGCGCCGACACCGTGATCAATCAGCTGCGTACGTCGCAGACGAAGATCAAGTCGGTGGAAGATATCACCGGAGGCAAGAAAATCAAGTGGGCACAAAAATTGAATACGATCAATGATAGTTTATCGCGCGGTGTTTGGCTGAAGAGCGTCGTCGGGAATAAGCAGCGCCTGGTGATCGAAGGCAGTGCCGTCTCCAAGGGGAAAGATGAAATGAGCAATGTGCATGAATTTGCCGCCAGTTTGAAGAAAAATAAAGGTTTCGGCGAGTATTTGAGCGATCTGGAATTAGGTTCCATTCAGCGGCGGGCGATAAAGACTGTAGAAGTGGCGGATTTTTCCATGACCGCTAACGTGCAGAAAGCGAAATAACCATGGCTGAAAAAATTCCCATAGCGGTACAGATCAATGATAAGAATCGGAATTATATTCTGGGAGGCATCCTCTTCGCTATTTTTTTTGTTTATTATTTTGTGATCATGCAGCCGCAGTTGATGACCCTGCGGTCTTTAAGCCCTGAGATCACGATTCTTTCGCAAGATTTGAAGAAGGCCAAAGACGATATCGAGAAGTTGCATGTGTATCAAAGCCAGGTCAATCAATTGCAGCAGAAAATTTCCCTGCTGGGAGAGAGGATCAAGAGCAAGGAAGAGGTCCCGGTCATCCTGGAGCGGATTTCCAATCTGGCGAATCAATATCATATCCGTGTTGATCAGATCACGCCCATGCTTGATACGCAAGAACTGCTTATGAAGGGGAAAGAAGGGAATTATTTTTCTCTTCCGATCATGATCGAGGCGCGCAGCAATTATCACGATTTCGGCCGATTTTTAAACGATATTGAAAGTGACAGCATTTCTCTGACGGTAGAAAAATTTTCTATTTTGGCCAATGCCCAGGATACGCTTAAGCATGAGATTAAGCTGACCGTCAATGCCGTTGTCCTGGAACCGGCGGGTGAATAGTATGAAAAAATACACATTCAGCATAATGATTGTCCTTATGGCGATGACAACTGCGGCGGCAGAGCAGAAGGAAACCCCGTTTACTTATAATGATCATGGCAAGCGTGATCCCCTTTGGCCTTTGGTCACGTCGACGGGTGGGGTCATGAATTATGACGCCGAAGTGTTCGTCTCGGATATGGTTTTAGAAGGAATCATTGTGGGATCCAAAGGAGAAGGCAACTTGGCCATCATCAATGGAGTGATTGTGAAGTCAAAGGATTTGGTCGGACAGTATTCGGTGGCCGATATTACACCCAGTTCTGTCGTGTTGATTAAAGGACAAGAAAGATTTATTCTTAAATTAAAAAAGGAGGACTAAAATGAGCCAGAGAGCAGCCGTAGCAATTGTCACGGTTTTATTTGCCTTCTCATGGGCTTATGCTCAGGAACCTGTCATAGAAGCACCGGGAGTAGAGATGCCGGTAAGTGAGGTAACTGAGATAAGTGCTTTGACTGAAGAAAGCACCCCGGACTATCAAATGACGGGTGGAGAGGAGGTGGCGGGAGGAGAGGCAGTGGCAGTTGAAGAAGCTGTCCCTACGGAAGAATCGCCGGCTGCGGTCGCTCCTAGCGAGGAAGAAGCGGATTCTGCCCATAAGGGAGTGGTCAGCCTGGATTTTCGCGATGCCGATATTCAAAATGTTTTACGGATTTTGTCTTACAAAAGCGGCGTCAATATTGTGGCTGGCCCGGAAGTGACCGGTCTTGTGACGATTCAACTCAAGGAGGTGCCTTGGGAACAAGCCTTGGCGGTCATTTTAGAGACCTACGGTTATAGTTATGACCGCAGGGGAAATATTATCACGGTCACGACGATTGATAATTTAAAAAAGCGGCGTGAAGATGCTTCCATTTTAGCGGAGCAAATACCGCTTATTACCAAAACGTTTATCCTCAATTATGGAAAGGCCAAAGAAATCATCGCTTCTATCGATAAAATGAAGACCGATCGGGGAAGCATCAATTACGATGAGAGGACGAACACGATCATTGTTCAGGATATTCCGGACAATGTCCAATTGATCGGCGAGGTTATCGCCCAGTTAGATATGACAACGCCGCAGGTTTTGATAGAGGCCAGGATTGTCGAGACAACCCTCAATAGTCAGGAGAATTTAGGGGTGGATTGGACAGCCAAGGCCACGATCAGCGGGTCCAAACGGCCCACGGTGTATCCTTTTACCAAACATTCGGCGGACAAGTATCTTCCCACAGACATCCCCGCTGCCGCGAGTTCGGAATTTTCGTATGGAACGCTCAATTTCACTCAAGTGCAGGCGGTTTTGGAGATGTTAAGAACCCGGACAGATACGAATATCCTTTCGAATCCGCGGATTGTCACGCTGGACAATCAGCCGGCCAAAATCAACGTGGGTAGCCAGTATCCCATTCCGACCTATACCTACAATGAAGAGCAGGCCAGATTACAGATTTCCGGATGGGAATATAAAGACATCGGGATTATTTTTAATGTAACGCCGCATGTCAACAATAAGGGGTATGTGACATTAGACATCGAACCGACCATCACCGAAATTTTGGATTTTGTTACTGTCGAGAATACTTCCTTGCCAAGATTGAGCAATGAATCGGCCAAGACGCGGGTTATGGTCAAAGACGGAGAAACGTTGGTCATCGGCGGCCTTATTAAAAGTAAGGTAACCGACGTCAAGAAGAAGATCCCTATTCTCGGGGACATTCCGCTCGTGGGCCTGGCGTTTCAGAAAAAAGAAAAGGGTGTTGTGAAAACCGATTTATTGATTTTCCTAACACCGCGCATTGTCACGCAAGATGTGCCGGCCGCGGAAGTTAAAGCTGACGCCACGGCTGAGACAGAATAAAAAATTTTTTGTTGAAATGAGATTCAGAAAAGGTACGCCTATGGGAGTTCTCATGAAAAGACAGAAGAAAAATTTTAGGGTTAATACATTTATTATTCACATTTTTGATAGGAGATATTGTGTCCAAAGAAATTCTTATACAGATTCAAGCGGGCGAGAAGCGTGTTGCGATCCTCAACAATGGCAAACTGGATGATTTTTATATAGAGGTTGACCGGTATCAGTCAATCTTGGGGAATGTTTACAAAGGGCGAGTTGAATCGATTCTTCCTTCGATCAACGGGGCCTTTGTCAACATCGGACAGGAGCGAAACGGTTTCCTCTATTTAACTGATGCAGTGAATCCTCTGGTGGAAGAGGATCTTTCCGGTCCCCGCCGTCTTTTCAATAAAATCCTTAATAAAAAAGAAGATCCCCCGCCGGCTAAACCCCACAACGAACCTCCGCAATTAAAGCAGGGTCAGGAAGTTTTGGTCCAGGTCGTCAAAGAGCCTTTTGCCAATAAGGGAGCTCGTTTGACGACGCATATTTCTTTGGCAGGGCGGTTTATCGTTTATATGCCTTATGACGCCCACCATGGGGTATCAAAAAAGATCGAAGACCCTGAGGAACGGAAACGTCTGCGGGAAGCGCTTAATGAATTTACTTTTGTCACGCACGGCGGGTTTATTGTCCGTACGGTCTCGATGGAGCAGGGAAAGCGCGAACTGCTGCGCGATGCCAAATTTCTTGTCAAGATATGGCAGCAGATCGTCAAATTGTCGGAACGCAAGACCGCCCCTGCCTTGATTTACAAGGAGTACGACCTGCTTTGGAAAATTGTGCGTGATTTCTTGCGTGATGATGTTACGACGATGCTGGTCGACTCGCGCGACGAGTATATCAAGTTAAAGAAATTTGTGCATACCCTGATCGGGCGGGAAATGGTCAATAAGGTTCAGTTGTATAAAGGGACCGAGGCGCTGTTTGATTTTAAGAATGTTTCCAAAGAGCTCGAGAAGATCTATGATACGCGTGTTTTTCTAAAATCCGGATCGCATATTGTCATTGAACAGACGGAAGGCTTGACGGTCGTCGATGTCAACAGCGGGAAGTTCCGCACCAAGGCCTCGCCGGAAGACGCGGCTTTTATGGTCAACCTGGAGGCCGCTCCGGAAATTGCCCGGCAGTTGCGTTTGCGCGATCTGGGTGGTATCATTGTCATTGATTTTATTGACATGACCCGGGAGGAGCACAAGCGCAAGGTCTTGACGGCTCTGCAGGCAGCCCTAGAAGACGATTATGCAAAGACCGAAGTCAACCGCATCTCATCGCTGGGTTTGGTGGAGATGACCCGGGCCAGAACCGGAAAAACGCTCGAATCCATTGCCTTTGAATCCTGCCCGTATTGCGGAGGCCGGGGTCGCGTCAAGGTTGATTAGGATTTCTCCGTCTCGCCGGAGCAAATAATATATTGACATTTTGAGATTTTCGGCTATTTTATAGAGTTTACGTTAGTATAAATTGTGAGGAGGTTTATATGCAGGCTATTGTGAAAATAGGTTCTCTCCAATATACCATCACCGAGGGAGATGTGATTGAAGTCAACCGCCTAGAGAGCCAAGATGGCAAGAGCATCACCCTGGATAAAATTCTTTTTTATTCGAACGGGAAAGATGTGCGGGTGGGACAGCCTTACCTGAAAGATGTCAAAGTCACGGCCAAGGTGGACGGTCATGTTCTTGGTGAAAAGCTTCGTTTCCACAAATATCGACGCCGCAAGAATTCTGCTTGGACCAAAGGTCATCGTTCGAAATTAACCGCACTCACCATCACTAAGATTGCCGCAAACTAAGAATGCTGCGCCTGATGTTTCTCAAATGATGAGTAAGGTGATCAGGCTGTCCCAATCTCATCGTTGTTAAATTTTAATAGTTAAAGGAAAATCGGGATGGCTTTTGTCGACGAAGCAAGGATTGCTGTCAAGGCCGGCAGTGGCGGCAAAGGATGCGAGAGTTTTTATTCTGATAAATTCACGCGTTATCCTCGTCCGGACGGCGGCGACGGCGGAAACGGCGGCGACATCGCTTTTGTCGCAGACCAGGGCATTCAAACACTCCTAGATTACCGTTTTAAACAGCATTATACGGCCGCCAGCGGCGGACACGCCAGCAGTAAGGGAAAAAGAGGCCGGGATGGTGTGGATTGTTCTTTGCGGGTGCCTGTCGGGACCATTATTCGCGATTATGACACGGGTCTTTTAATCAAGGATTTGACGGAGCATGGCCAGTCGGTCGTTGTGGTCAAAGGCGGCCGCGGCGGCATAGGAAATGCTCATCGGAAGGTTGTTAAGCCTCCTCAACCTGGTGAAGAGCGGATCATCCATCTGGAATTAAAAATTATTGCGGATGTTGGTTTGGTCGGCTTTCCTAATGCCGGGAAATCAACTCTGATTTCGGCCATTTCAAAAGTAAAATCAAAAGTCGCCAGTTATCCGTTCACGACAAAACAGCCGATCTTGGGTATTGTTGAGCAGGAGGATTCCAAATTTGTCATGGCGGATCTGCCTGGCTTGATCGAAGGCGCGCATTTAGGGAAGGGACTAGGGGACCGGTTTCTTAAACATGCCGAGCGTACCAAGATCCTGGTGCATGTCATTGACATGGCCGGCAGTGAAGAGCGCGACCCGTATGATGATTATAAGAAAATTACGCATGAGCTGGAAGCTTACAGTGATGACTTGTCTATCAAGTCGACCATGGTTGTCGCTAATAAAATGGACCTTCCTGCAGCCGCGGGAAATTTAAAAAAGTTTAAGCGGAAATTTAAAGGTGAACTTTTTGAGGTCTCCGCATTGGAAAAACAAGGATTAGAAAAACTCGTCGATAGAATTATAGAGGTTTTATGTCGCGAAAATTCCCCCAAAAAGTCAAACGTTTAGTCGTCAAGGTCGGCTCCAGTCTCATTGCCACTTATAAAATGCGGCCGCAGGAAAGCCGTTTGCCTTCGCTGGTTGAGCAGATCTGCAAGCTCAACAGCCGCGGCGTTGAGGTGGTGCTGGTGAGCTCGGGCGCGATTGTTTTGGGGATGGTGGAGCTGGGCGAACAGCGTCGACCAACGGATTTGGCCTCTTTGCAGGCCCGGGCCGCGATCGGGCAGGGGGTTCTGATGGGGACGTATGGCGACCTATTCATCGCACCATCGTCAGAAGGCAGAAAATGCGCCCAGGTCCTTTTAACGTGGGAGGATTTTGATAACCGGCAAAGGTATCTGAATGCCCGCAATACCCTGAACGCTATTTTGGAACAGAACGTTGTTCCTATTATCAATGAGAATGACACGATATCGACGGATGAAATCAAATTCGGCGACAATGATAAGCTGGCTGCTTTGGTTGCCTCTTTAGTTCAGGCGGACTTGCTGGTCATTCTTTCTGATGTGGAAGGCCTGTATGATCCCACGCAGGGAGAGAAAAAAATACTAGAAGAAATTAAAGAAATCACCGGCGAGATCGAAGGCTTTGCTTCCGGGACAACCAAGAAACAGATGTCCCGCGGCGGAATGGTCACGAAGCTTGAGGCGATCAAGATCGCCACCCACGCCAATATCCCCTGTGTTATCGCTCATGGAGAAATGGAAAATGTTTTGCTCCGCATATTGGAGGGAGAACGCATTGGGACTTTTTTTGTAGAGAAAGAAGAGAAGCTGCTGGCGCATAAGCACTGGATTTCTTTCGGTGCCAAGCCCAAGGGAAGAATTACTATTGACGACGGCGCTAAAAAAGCTATTTTAGAAGGTGGCAAGAGTTTGCTTTTGCCGGGAGTCGTTGCCTGGGACGGGCATTTTAGAGCCCAGGATGTGGTTGTCGTTCACGACCGCCAGGACCGGGAGATCGCCCGCGGCGTGATCAATTATTCCGTTTCCGACCTGCACCGCATTGAAGATAAAAAAGGTAAAGCGGAAGTTATTCACCGGGATGAGTTGGTGTTGAGTAAACGGTAAGAGGGTAGGATGGCTGTCGAAAAACATATTATAAAAATGGCGCAGGCCGCCAAACAGGCGGCGCACGAGTTGTCGTTGGTTTCCACCGGCACCAAGAATGCGGCGCTGCGCAAAATGGCCCACGCCCTTGTGCGGCGGAAAAGTTATCTTATTTCCGAGAATAAAAAAGACCTTAAAGTCGCGGAAAAAGGGAATTATAGTAAAGCCCTGATCGAACGTTTGCGGCTCAATGATAAAGTCATTAAAGAGATGGCCAAATGCCTTATCGCCACCGCACATTTGAAAGATCCCGTCGGTGCGGTGCTGACCAGCTTCAAGCGGCCGAACGGTCTTTTGATCAAGAAGGTTAGAACGCCGATCGGGGTGATCGGAATTATTTTTGAATCGCGGCCGAATGTGGTCAGCGATTGTGTCGGTTTGTGTTTAAAATCCGGCAATGCGGTAATTTTAAAGGGAGGGCGCGAGGCATTTTATTCGAATAAAGCGATTTTTCAGGTCTTGCGCGATGCCTTGCAGGGAACCGGAGTTCCCCCGGAGGCGGTGTATTTGATTTCTTCGGTTGATCGGGAAGCCGTGAATGTCTTGCTCAAATTGGACAAGTATATTGATTTGATTATTCCCCGCGGCGGAGAAGGATTGATTGAATTTGTGGCGAAGCATTCGCGTATCCCGGTGATCAAGCATTATAAAGGCATTTGTCATGTTTATGTGAGCGACCACGCGGACCTCAATAAGGCGCACAATATTTGTTATAATGCCAAAGTGCAGAAGCCGGGCGTTTGCAATGCCATGGAATCGATGCTCGTCCATAAAGACGCGGCGATCCGATTTCTGCCGGGGATGGTGAACGATTTAAAGAAAGCCGGGGTAGAAATTCGTGGCTGTCCCGTCACGCGCCGTATCATTAAAAAAGGCATTAAAAAGGCTTCTAACAAAGATTGGGAGACCGAGTACCTTGATCTGATCCTTTCTGTGAAGGTCGTTGCTGGCACGCAAGAGGCCATAGGGCATATCAACACGCACGGCTCGCACCATTCCGACGCCATTGTGACCGAAAATAGAAAAGAAGCTGAAGAATTCCTGAAATCGGTGGATTCCGCGTGTCTGTATGTCAATGCCTCGACGCGTTTTACCGACGGATACCAGTTTGGATTTGGGGCAGAGATTGGGATCAGCACGGATAAACTGCATGCCCGCGGGCCGATGGCTCTCGAGGAACTGACCACCTATAAATATTTGGTTTTTGGCAAAGGACAAATTCGAACGTGAGACGGATAGGTTTATTGGGCGGGACCTTTAATCCGATTCATATCGGCCATTTAACCATGGCGCAGGTCGCCATGGAACGGATGAATTTGGACAAGATCATTTTTATCCCTTCCTGTATTCCTCCGCACAAAAAGATCAAGAATCTTGCTGCGGCCCGGCATCGGTATAACATGGTCCGTTTGGCGCTGCAGGGGAATCCGGATTTTGCGGTTTCGAATTTTGAAATACAAAAGGCAGGGAAATCGTATAGCATTGATACGGTCCGCTATTTTAGGAAAAAATACCCGCGCGGGACAAAACTTTTTTTTATTATTGGCGCGGATGCTCTGGCGGGATTACGTGATTGGAAAAATATCGATCAGCTTTTAAAATTGGTCACATTTGTCGTTGTTAACCGGCCGGGCTATATATATAGAGGAAGCAGGATCAGATATAAGTACGTTGCCATGCCGGATATTGACATTGCCTCTTCATTTTTGCGCAGCCGGGTGG
This sequence comes from Omnitrophica WOR_2 bacterium RIFCSPHIGHO2_02_FULL_48_11, assembly GCA_001805615.1. GTDB lineage: Bacteria > Omnitrophota > Gorgyraeia > Zapsychrales > GWA2-47-8 > 2-02-FULL-48-11. Next base: position 25,050 of record MHGP01000041.1, on the reverse strand, counting down.
CGGAAGGCCGATCGATCAAATATTTCGTTCCGGATAAAGTTTTTGCCTATATCAAAAAGCATCGTTTATATAAGGAATGATAATAAGAAAAAACGCTCATTGACTTGAGCCGTATTTTCTCTTAAATTAGTGGAAACTGTTAAAGCGGTATACATCAAAGGAGCAGGCATGCCTGAACAAATCAATACTGAAATCAAATTCGGCACCGATGGCTGGAGAGGTGTCATTTCGGATAATTTCACATTTAAAAATGTGGCCATCGTCGCGCAGGGGATCAGCGAATGGGTCAATCGGCATTTGCGCAAAAAGACCGGCGCCTCAGCCAAGCGCGTGGCGGTGGGGTATGACACTCGCTTTTTATCCGATGAGTATGCGCGGATCGTCAGCAGTGTTTTGGCGGCCAACAATATTGAGGTTTTGCATTCCCAGGGCGCTATTCCCACACCGGCCTTGAGCTTTGGCGTTATCCGTCAGGAATGTGTCGCCGGCGTCATGATCACCGCGAGCCATAATCCCGGGAAATTCAACGGTGTGAAGATAAAGACCGGCCAAGGCGGCGGCGCTTCCAAAGATATCACGGATACGGTCGAAGATTATTTGTATCAGTCAGAAGTGAGAACGGTTGATTTTGACGTAGCTAAAAGCGAAAAGAAAATCATTCTGCACGATTATAAAGACGAATACATCAAATTTATCCGTGACTATATCGATTTTAAGAAAATTAAAAGTGCGAATTTTAAAGTTTTGGTGGATGCCATGCACGGCAGCGGCAACGGGTTGATGGCGAAGGTGCTGGAAGGGACCAAGATCCGTTTGTCCTTGATGCGCGATGATGTCAATCCTTCTTTCGAGGGCGGAAAGCCCGAGCCGGTCGTGGAATATCTGGAAGAGATTCTCCGGCGCGTTAAACAGGAAAAATTTGACCTGGGTCTTGTTTTGGACGGGGATGCGGATCGGATCGCGGCGGTCGCCTCGGGGGGAGAGTTTATTCATCCGCAGAAGATCTTAGGTCTGTTGATCCTTCATCTGGTACGGAACCGGGGGCAGGAAGGCGGGGTCGTCAAAACGATCTGCGGTACGACCATGATCGACAACATTGCCAAGAAATTAGGTTTAAAACTTTTTGAAACGCCGGTGGGCTTCAAATACATTTCGGAATTGATGATCACCGAGAAGATCGTGGCCGGCGGGGAAGAGGCCGGCGGGATGGGGCTGCCGAATTATATTCCGGAACGTGATGGAACGCTCGCCGGGTTGCTGCTTTTGGAAATGATGGTTTATCAAAAGAAGAATATCCGCAAGATTATCGAGGACATGGAAAAAGAGTTCGGCCGGTATTCCTATGAGCGCTTTGATTTGAAAATTCGGCCCGGGACAAAATTCGATTTGGAAGCGTTCCAGAAAACAAAAAGGCTTCTGGGGAAAAAAGTTGTTGAGATGAAGGATTTTGACGGCGTGAAACTTATTTGCGATGATGAGAGCTGGCTCATGCTCAGGCCCTCCGGGACAGAACCGCTGGTCCGTGCTTATTCTGAAGCTAAATCAGCGACGCGCGCCAAGCAGTTAATCAAGTACGGCGAGTCACTCTTGAAAAAGCGATAGTATGGTCTATTGGACTGCCTATTATATTGCTCTTTTCTGCAGTAAAATTTTCTTTCCCATCAAGACCACTGGCCGCGAACATCTCCCCCGGCAGGGAGGTTATATTCTGGCCAGTAATCATGTCAGCAACCTCGATCCGGTCATTCTCCGCTTATCTACGAAGCAGAAATTGCATTTTCTCGCCAAAGAATCGCTTTTCAAGAATAAAATCTTCGGGGCCTTGATTGCTTGCCTGGGGGCTTTTCCCATCCGGCGGGATTCCGCTGATATCGGAGCGCTGAAAGAAGCTATCCGCCGCTTAAAAAAAGGCCATCCGTTACTGGTTTTTCCGGAAGGGACCCGTAAGGTGGAGCAGAAAGAGAATCATCCCGGGATAGGGCTGATTGTGATCAAAAGCGGCGTGCCGGTCATCCCTGCCTATGTCAGCGGCTCGGATGCCGTACTGCCCTTAGGGCAAAAAATACCGCGGCGTCGCCCGGTTTCGGTCGTTTATGGCAAGCCGATTTCCTTTCAACAAGCTGATTCTTACCAGGCCATGGCGGATCAGATCATCAAGGTTATCTACACTTTAGCCCCGGCTTCCCAAAGTTCCTAACCCTAGCGTTTCTACTGAGTTTAGTCCTTGCAAAAAATTTGTTTGACAAAATAACTTTTTTTGCGATAATTGAATACTTTAGATTTTGAGAAGATTCCTCAAAAATCTCTCAGGTCTAAAAATTCTAGAATAAGAGAGGCTAAAAAAAGTATGAGCGATAAAGAATCTACAATGCTTGAGATGTATAACAATACCCTTCGTGATTTCAAAGAGGGGGATATTGTGAAAGGAATCGTTGTCGCGATCAATGCGAAGGAAGTTGTCGTTGACATTGGATTCAAATCCGAAGGATTTATTGCGATTGAAGAATTTCGCAATCGTGAAGATTTGTCGGTAGGCGAGCAGATCGACGTTCTGATCGAAACCGTTGAGGACGATGACGGGCGCGTGGTCCTTTCTCGGGCTAAGGCCGAAAAAATGCAGGGCTGGATGACTGTCGGTGATGAGCTCAATGAAGGAGATATTGTCGATGGCCGCGTTCTTAAGCAGGTCAAAGGCGGTTATATGGTTGATGTCAACGGCATCGACGCGTTTTTACCCATGTCCTTGTCATCCTTCCGGGGCGTGACCAATCAGGAGATCATGTCGAACAAGTATAGTTTTCAGATCGCTAAATTGAATAAACAACGTCGGAATATGATCCTTTCTCGACGAGATATTGTGCAGAAAGAAAAAGAACAGGTCCGCGAAAAACTTTGGACAGAACTTGAAAAAGGTCAGCGTCGCAAAGGAACCGTCAAGGGCATCACCGATTTCGGTGCCTTTATTGATCTGGGCGGAGTGGATGGACTTTTGCACATCACGGATATGAGCTGGTCACGGATCAATCATCCTTCTGAAGTTGTCTCTATCGGCGATAAAGTTGAAGTCCTGATTTTGGATTTTGATAAAGCCAATTCCAAGGTATCGCTCGGGTTAAAGCAAATCCTGGCCAATCCCTGGGATGATGTGTATCAAAAATTCCCGGCAGGGTCGAAAGTCAAAGGCAAGATCGTCAATATTATGCCATATGGCGTATTTGTCGAGATCGACCGCGGGATTGAAGGTTTGCTGCACTCTTCCGAGATCACCTGGCAGAAGAAGATGGTGAATCCGCAAGAAATATTCAAACTCGGCGATATCGTCGAAGTGCAAATCATCAACGTAGATAAGGATTCCAAGCGCATTTCTTTGAGCATGAAACAGTTGGAAATGAATCCTTGGCTGGAAGCTAAGATTAAGTTTCCTATCGGTTCCAAGGTCAAGGGGATTGTCCGCGGGTTTACGGATTACGGGGCCTTTGTGGAGCTCGAATCCGGTCTGGAAGGGATGATTCACGTTTCCGACATGTCCTGGACCAAAAAAATCAATCATCCGCAGGATGTCTTGAAAAAAGGTCAGGAAGTGGAAGTTTCCATCATCGCTGTCGACGGTGAAAATCGTAAGATCACGCTCGGATTGAAGCAGTTAACTCCCAATCCTTGGTCTAAGATTGCTGAACGGTTTCCTATCAACGCCGAAGTCGATGCGGAAGTCGTCCTGAATTCTAACTTTGGGGTTTTCGTGAAGCTCGAGGATGAGATCGAGGCTTTGGTATATTCATCCGAAATCGATAAAGAAAAAGCTGCAGCGCTTAAACCTGGTGAAAAAATTCGCGTCAAGATCATTAAGGTTGATGTCGAACAAATGAAGATCGGCGTCAGTGCCAGGTTATCTTAAGCTTCGTTAATCATTTATAGATAGTAACCTGATAAGATAGAGGAAGAACCACCTCGTTGCTTGAGGGGCGAGGTGGTTCCTTTATTATTTTTTATGCAGATTCAGGATAGTATCGCCAAAATCATCCGCGGAACAGCCGAGATCATCAATCGCGAAGCGCTGGAAGAGAAGCTTATTGAAAGCGAGAAGCGCAAGAAACCCCTCTGCATTAAGGCGGGGTTTGATCCGACCGCTCCGGATATCCATCTGGGGCATTATGTCCTTCTAAAAAAATTACGGCAGTTTCAAGATTTAGGTCATCAGGTCTATTTTCTCATCGGGGATTTTACCGCGCAGGTGGGGGATCCTTCCGGGCGAGATCAAACCCGTCCGAAAATGGATGCCAAACAAATCGCCCAAAATGCCAAAACTTATAAAGCACAAGTTTTTAAAATCCTTGATCCTAAAAAAACCAAAGTCGTTTTCAATAGTGCGTGGCTGGAGAAATTAAGCGCTCAGGAAATTTTAGAGTTGTGCGCTCACTCGACGGTGGCGCAGATGCTGGTGCGTGCGGATTTCAAAAAACGTTTTGAAGATAAGCGGGAGATCAGTCTGTTGGAATTCATTTATCCGCTTTTGCAGGGATATGACTCGGTCCATTTAAAGGCGGATGTCGAACTGGGTGGTTCCGATCAGAAATTCAACTTGCTGATGGGACGGCAATTGCAGGAGGCCTTTGGTTTTAAACCGCAGGTCGTGATCATGACGCCGCTTTTGGAGGGAACGGACGGCGTACAAAAGATGAGCAAGTCGCTCGGAAATTATATCGGCATCAATGAGCCGCCGAGAGAGATCTTCGGCAAAGTGATGTCGATCAGTGACGCGCTCATGCTGCGGTATTATGAGCTGCTTACGGATTGTGATCTTGCGGAGATAAAAACATTGCATCCGCGGGAGGCAAAACTCCGTCTGGGATGCGAGATCGTGAAGCAATTTTACGGGGCAGCGGCCGCCCAGGCAGAAAGAGAAAATTTCGAAAAGACTTTCAGCCAAAAGAAAGTTCCCGATGACATCGAGGCGTACCGCTTGGGGACGGAGAGCCCCGAATCCCTGGTGGATATTTTGGTAAGGACAAAATTGGTCGAGTCCAAGAACGAAGCGCGGCGGCTTATCGGGCAGGCGGCGATTACCCATGACGGGAATAAAATTACCGCTGAAACCTGGGCTGTCAAGCCGGGTGTATTGAAGGTGGGAAAACGGCGTTTTTTGAGGCTGGTAGAGTAAGTTTTAAAAGAGCGTAACTTGAATATTCTGAGGTAATTATATTTCAAATAAAATAAATAAAATTACTTGACAAAAATAACCTTGGTGGATATACTTGAAACTCAATAATTTTTTTAGAAAAAGAAAGTATTATAGTATTAAAAAAGATTGCCCTGCCTGGTATTTCCGCGTAATGAAAATAAGAGCGGCCAGCACTGGATGCAATTTCAACTGATAAAAATTCAAGATAACATGCCCCTGCACTGGTTTTCCAGAAATGAAAGTAACCAGTACTGGGTGCAATTTCAGCTAGAACAACATTAAAGAAAAATTGCCCCTGTAGCTCAGCCGGTAGAGCACGTCCTTGGTAAGGACGAGGTCACCGGTTCAAGACCGGTCGGGGGCTTATTCAATGGAAGAAAGTTATTAGCGATGCGTGAAAATATTCAGTTTGAATGTACAGAATGCCGGCGAATCAATTATTGCAGCACCAAAGATAAGAAAAAACACCCCGATCGAATTGAGCTAAAGAAATATTGCAGATTCTGTCGTAAGCACACGCCGCATCGGGAACTTAAGAAGTAATTTAGCTCGACGAGATTTGGAGTAGGCCAGTAGCTCCAATTGGTAGAGCAACGGTCTCCAAAACCGTGTGTTGTAGGTTCGAGTCCTACCTGGCCTGGGATTCGAATAAAAAAAAGAAAATGATAAGCCAAGTAAGAAAGTTTGTTGGGGAGGTTGCGGTCGAACTTAAGAAAGTGTCTTGGTCGACACGGCAAGAACTCATTGATTCCACCTGGATTGTATTAATCAGTTCCGCTCTTTTAGGAGTTTTTATCGCGACAACGGATTTCTTTTTAGCAAAATTTTTAAGTTTGATAATCAAGTATTAGTCTATGACAATGAAATGGTATGTAGTTCACACGCAAACGGGTGCCGAGGACAAGGCGAAGGCTGGCTTGGAAAACAAGATAGCCACAACGAATTTGAAGAATTACGTTGCCGAGGTTGTCGTGCCGACCGAGCAGGTTTCTGAAATTCGTGGTGGAAAAAAACGCATCACGGCACGAAAATTTTTTCCCGGGTACATTCTCCTTAAGATGGAGATGAACAAGGAAAGCTGGTATTTGGTAAAGACCACACCCGGGATCACGGGATTTATCGGTCCGGGACGAACCCCGACCGCGCTGACGGATGACGAAGTCAATAATATCGTCAAGCGGACGCACGATACAGAAACAAAGCCGAGTCCTAAGATCATTTTTGAGATCGGGGAGCCGGTGAGAATTGCCGAAGGGCCGTTCGCGAATTTTAACGGATCGGTGATGGAAGTTTATCCGGACAGAGGGAAATTAAAAGTGAGCGTTTCTATTTTTGGTCGTTCTACACTCGTGGAAATGGAATATTGGCAAGTAGAAAAAATATAATTCTAGAGGAAAATCATGGGCAAAGAAGCAGTAGCACAAATTAAGTTATATGTTCCGGCCGGACAGGCAAACCCGGCGCCGCCGGTTGGCCCGGCGCTAGGTCAGCACGGGGTGAACATTATGGGTTTTTGTAAGGCCTTCAACGAACAAACCAAGGGAAGAGAAGGTCTCATTTTACCCGCCGTTATTACCGTCTACAAAGACAAATCATTTGATTTCATTATTAAAACCCCTCCCAGTTCAGTACTCATTAAAAAAGCAGCCAATTTAGCCAAGGCCTCCGGCACCGCCGGCAAGGAAAAGATCGCCACCTTGACCCGCAAACAAGTCGAAGATATTGCAAAAATAAAAATGGAAGATTTAAATACCGCTGATATGAAGCAGGCGACTCTCATCATTGAAGGGACCGCCCGAAGTATGGGGATTGAAGTCGTTGGATAAAATTTAAGCTAGTGGAGTGATAAAAATCTTATGAGTAAAAGAATGAAAAAAGCTGTGGAAGTCGTCGATGCGGTGAAGCTCTATCCTTTGGAAGAAGCGGTCGGGACCATCGAAAAATTTCCTAAAGTGAAATTTGATGAAACCGTCGAGCTCCATTTTCATCTCAATGTGGACACGAAAAACACCGATCAGGCTATCCGTGGAACAGTGGTGTTGCCGCACGGAACGGGAAAGAAGGTCATCCTGGCGGTTTTTTGTAAAGGCGAGCAGGCGGCGAAGGCCCAGGAGCTGGGGGCCGAGCACGTAGGCGCGGAAGATTTGATTGAAAAAGTTTCCAAAGGTTTTATGGATTTTGATTGTGTTATCGCGACGCCGGACATGATGAAAGATTTAAGCAAGTTGGGCCGGGTCCTTGGGCCGCGCGGGCTCATGCCGTCGCCTAAAGCCGGGACCGTTTCTATGGATATTGCGAAGGCGATCCAGGATGTCCGTGCCGGTAAGATCGAATTCAAAATGGACAAACAGGCGGGTATTCATGTCGGGATAGGCAAGCGTTCTTTCGCGACGAATAAGTTGGTCGATAATGCAAAACAGATCATTGAAGCTATTAACCATGTCAAACCCGTGGCCGTCAAAGGGAACTTTATCAAGAGTCTTTCGGTTACCACGACGATGGGCCCGGGAATAAAGGTGGCGCTATAATGAAAGTCGGAAAAATATTTCGGGAAAAAATGACCGGCCAAGTCAAGGCAGCCGTGGGCAACACCAATGTTTTCTTGGTCAGCTATAAAAATATCTCCGGTCCGCAGATGAATACGCTGCGTAAGGATTTGAAGAAGATCGGGGCGCAAATGTACGTGAGCCGTAATTCCTTGATCCAGCTGGCGCTGAAAAGCGCAGAACAGGAAGTGTTGTCGGAACGGGTCAAAGGTCAGACCGCTTTGATCTGGGGCAATACCGATTCTGCTGTGATTTCGAAATTGCTGGTCAAATTTACAAAAGATTTTGAAGGGATAGCGTTAGGTGGTGGGCTTTTTGACGGGAAATTATTAGAGAAAGATGATATCAAACGACTGTCAGAACTGCCTTCGCGCGAAGTACTTTTAGCGATGCTCTTAAGAACCATGCTCTCACCAGCCACACAGTTCGCTGGTGTTTTGAATAGTAAAACACGTGATTTGTTGTCGATTATGAAACAGTTAAGTGAAAAAAAGGGAGGTAATTAAAAATGTCTGAAAACGCAGTGAAAGAAAACGTCCAGCTTTCACCTAAATTAGAAGATCTCGCTAAAACGATCGAAGGATTAACCGTCCTTGAATTAGCGGATTTGGTGAAGGGATTAGAAAGCCGTTTGGGTATTCAAGCCGCTGTTCCGATGTCCGCCGGTATGATGATGGCCGGTCCGGCTGCCGGGGCTGCCGCTCCTGCCGCGGAAGCGAAAACCAGTTTTGATGTTGTGCTCAAAGAAGCTGGGGCTAACAAAATCGGTGTTATCAAAGAAGTCAGAGCTGCAACTAACTTGGGTTTGAAAGAAGCCAAGGATCTCGTTGAGGCCGCTCCCAAGACCGTTAAAGAAGCCGTCCCAAAAGAAGAAGCAGAAGAATTGAAGAAAAAATTAGAAGCGGCTGGCGCTAAAGTCGAATTAAAATAATCACAGGTACGATTATTTTTTGAATTTTGAGGGTAAGGCTTACCTCGGATAAGCCTTACCCTCGCAGTTTAATTGTCTTTAAAATAACCCGAAAGAAGGGTGAACTCCTCGATATGAAAAAAATCAAAGTCAGAGACTTCAGCAAATTTCAAGACAATTTTGAATTGCCGCAGCTGTTAGATATTCAGGTGATATCCTATGAGGATTTTTTACAACGAGAGCTGGCTTCGGATAAGCGCAAAGATCATGGGTTGGAAGAAGTTTTTCGCGAAGTTTTTCCTTTAGAAAGTTATGACGGCCAGATCCGCCTGGAATATATCAGTTATTATTTAGGGAAAGAGAAGTACTCCAGCCAGGAATGTCAGCGCCGGAATATGACCTATTCCGCTCCCTTGAAAGTCAAGCTGCGCCTCATTACTCCCACCGATATCAAAGAGCAGGAAGTGTATTTTGGTGATTTTCCGCTTATGACCGAGCGCGGAACCTTCATCATCAACGGTGATGAACGGGTTGTGGTTTCTCAGATCCAGCGTCCGCCAGGGGTTTCTTTTGAAGAAGAAATGCATCCGACCGGAAAAAGTATTTATCACGGCCGGATTATTCCTTCCCGGGGGGCCTGGTTTGAAATCAAATATGATCTTAACGATGTGCTCTTTGCTTATATTGACCGAAGAAGGAATTTCCCTGCGACCCAAATTTTGAGAATCATGGGGCTCTCCTCTTTAGAAGATATCAAAAAACTTTTAGGTGATGATGCCGATAAATTAAAACCCACCTTAGAAAAAGACCATACCAATACCAAAGAAGAAGCTTTGATCGATTTTTATCGTAAAATGCGTCCGACAGAACCTGCCACGGTGGAAGTCGCCGAGACGCTCTTTTATCGATTGTTTTTTGATCCCAAACGCTATGATTTAAGCAAGGTCGGCCGGCATATCATCAATAGAAAATTAGGAACCAATGTGCCGATGGAAAACCGGGTGCTGGATATCACGACGGTGGTGGCGGTTATGAAGTATTTGTTTGGCTTGCGCGAAGGGCATGGAGAAACGGATGATATTGACCATTTGGGGAATCGCCGTATTAAGACCGTTGGTGAACTGGTGCAGAATCAAGTGCGTATCGGGCTGGCCCGTTTGGAAAGATCGATCAAAGAGCGCTTGATTGTCATGAGCAATTTTGAAAATTTAACCGCACATCATTTGATCAATTCCCGCCTTTTCTCGAACCAAATTCAAGATTTTTTTGCCCGCAGTCAATTGTCGCAATTTATGGATCAGGTCAATCCGTTGGCTGAGATGACGCATAAAAGACGTTTGAGCGCCTTAGGTCCCGGCGGTTTGTCCCGTGAACGGGCCGGTTTTGAGGTGCGGGACGTTCATCCGACGCATTACGGCCGGGTGTGCCCTATCGAAACGCCGGAAGGTCCGAACATCGGTTTGATTTCTTCTTTGACAACGTGTGCCCGGGTGAATGAATTAGGCTTTATCGAAACACCTTACCGTAAAGCGAAGATGGCCGGGTGACGCGCAAAGTTGAATATCTCATGGCTGATTTGGATCAGACAAAATATATTGCCCAAGCCAATGCCCATTTGGATAAAGAGGGAAATTTTATTGAGAAAGAAATTATTTGCCGGTATAAAACCGATTTCCCTAAGATTCGTGTGGAGAAAATTGATTACATGGACGTTTCTCCCAAGCAGTTGGTCTCGGTGGCCGCCGCATTAATTCCTTTCTTGGAACATGACGATGCCAACCGTGCTTTGATGGGATCCAACATGCAACGGCAATCGGTTCCTTTGATGGTGACCGAAGTTCCGTTCGTCGGCACCGGGATGGAAGAGAAGGTCGCCCGGGATTCCGGTGTTATGGTGATTGCCAAAAAAGCCGGAAGGGTGACGAAGGTCGATGCCCATGAAGTCGTTATCGGTGATGATGTTTATCAGTTGAAAAATTATATGCGCTCCAATGCCAATACCTGTGTCCATCAGGCACCGCTGGTGCAGGTGGGTGATCATATTGAAGCAGGTCAGACCATTGCCGACGGTATGGGAACGCGCAATGGCCGTCTGGCCTTAGGCCGCAATGTGCTGGTGGCCTTTATGCCGTGGCGAGGATATAACTTTGAGGACGCTATTCTTATTAATCAGCGGGTTGTCCGCGAGGATCGGTTTTCCTCTATCCATGTCGAGAAGTTTGAGGTGGAATGCCGTGAGACGCGACTGGGCAACGAGGAAGTCACCCGCGATATCCCGAATGTCGGTGAAGAAGCCCTGAAGGATTTGACGGAAGAGGGTGTGATCCGGGTCGGTGCGGAAGTCAAGGCCGGCGATATCCTCGTCGGAAAAGTTACGCCCAAGAGCGAAAAAGAACTTTCTCCGGAAGAGCGTTTGCTGCGGGCCATTTTCGGCGAAAAAGCGGCGGATATCCGCGATACGTCTTTAACGCTGCCTCCGGGGATTGAGGGTGTGGTGGTAAATGCCGAGATCTTTCAGCGTAACGAACGGGGCCGCAAGTCCAAAGAAGATAAAGGCAAAGAGCAAGAGGCTATTAAGAAGATCAAAGCTTACTATAAACAGGAAATTGAATTTATTGAAGATGAAAAAGAGCGTCGGCTGAAGAAGGCTTTAGGCAGCGATGCAAAAAAATTCGGCCGTCTCGATGCTGATGAATTGCCGGATGATTCCGAAGCCCGCGAAGTTTTAGAATTTTATAATGACAAGATCGCCGAACTCGTTCAGGAAGAGGAACAGGAAATTGAGCGGGTGAAGCGCGGCGATGAGTTGCCGGCGGGAGTCCTCAAGCGTGTCGTGGTCTATGTTGCCACCAAGAGAAAATTGTCCGAAGGGGATAAGATGGCCGGTCGTCACGGGAATAAGGGTATTGTCTCGCGCATTCTTCCCGAAGAGGATATGCCGTTTTTGTCGGACGGGACCGCGGTGGATATTGTTTTGAATCCGCTAGGTGTTCCTTCCCGCATGAACGTCGGGCAGCTTTTAGAAACGCATTTAGGCTGGGCCGCGCAAGCGTTAGGTTTCTATGCCGAAACGCCGGTTTTTAACGGAGCCACCGAAAAAGAAATTCGTGATCTTTTGCGAGAAGCCAAGTTGCCGGAAGAAGGCAAGACCGTCGTGCGTGATGGTTTTAGTGGGGATTCTTTTGATCAGAAAGTCACCGTGGGTTACATTTATATGATGAAACTTAACCATCTCGTTGATGAAAAAATCCACGCCCGTTCGATTGGGCCGTATTCTTTGGTTACGCAACAGCCGTTGGGCGGCAAGGCGCACTTCGGTGGTCAGCGATTCGGAGAAATGGAAGTTTGGGCTCTTGAGGCGTATGGGGCGGCCTATACTTTGCAGGAAATGTTGACCGTCAAAAGCGACGACGTCGCCGGACGCAGCCGTATTTATGAAGCGATTGTTAAAGGAGAGCAAAAGCTCAGTCCTGGAACCCCGGAATCCTTTAACGTTCTCGTCAAGGAATTACAGGGACTGTGTCTTGATATTAAGTTGGAGAGAGCTAATCCAGAACCGAATCCAAACAAAGATAAAGATATTTTTAAGGAAAAAAAGGGGAAAGATGACCAATCCAGCTAAAGAAATCATCAATGAAGACCGCATTACGATTAAGATCGCCTCGCCGCAAGTGATGCGATCCTGGTCTCACGGGCCTGTTAAAAAAGCCGAGACGTTGAATTATCGGACGCTGAAACCAGAGAAGGACGGCCTTTTTTGCGAAAAGATTTTTGGTCCGGTCCGTGACTGGGAATGCAACTGCGGAAAATATAAAGGCATCAAGTTCAAGGGCATCACCTGCGATCGCTGCGGTGTTTTGGTCACTCGTTCTTCTGTCCGTCGAGAGAGAATGGGTCATATCGAGTTGGCGTGTCCGGTCACACATATTTGGTTTTATAAGGCTGTCCCCAGCCGTTTAGCGGCGCTCACGCAAGTCGGCTTGAGAGATTTAGAAAAACTTATTTATTATGAAGAATATATCGTCATCGATCCGGGTGAAACAACACTCAAGAAGAAACAATTTTTGACGGAAGATCAATATCAAGAGGCCTTGGTCAAGCACGGCGGTGCCTTCCGGGCCAAAATTGGTGCCGAAGCCGTTAAGGATTTATTAAGAGAAACAGAACTGGATGTTCTCTGCAAGAAATTGCGCAAAGATTTAGAAAAAGCCACACCCGCCGGTACCAACGCTAAAAAGATCGCTAAGACTTTGAAGATCGTGGAAGATTTTAAGGCTTCCGGGAACCAGGCAGACTGGATGGTTTTGGATGTCCTGCCGGTCATCCCGCCGGACTTACGCCCGCTCGTTCCATTGGAAGGTGGACGCTTCGCGACATCGGATTTGAATGATCTTTATCGACGGGTGATCAATCGCAACAACCGTCTGAAAAAATTGATTGATTTAAAAGCGCCGGAAATCATTATCCGCAACGAAAAGCGTATGCTGCAGGAAGCTGTGGACGCACTTTTGGATAATGGCCGTCATGGCCGACCGGTTTTGGGCGCAGGCAACCGGCCGCTCAAATCCCTTTCTGACATGTTGAAAGGAAAGCAAGGCCGCTTCCGTATGAATTTGTTGGGTAAGCGCGTTGATTATTCTGGCCGTTCGGTTATCGTCGTTGGACCGACCTTGAAACTGCATCAGTGCGGATTGCCGAAGAAGATGGCCTTGGAGCTTTTTGAGCCTTTTATTATCCGCAAACTTCGCGAAAAAGGTTTTGTGCACACGATCAAGGGCGCTAAGAAAATGGTCGAGCGTGCCAAGATCGAAGTTTGGGATATTTTAGATGAAGTTATCAAAGATCATCCGATCATGCTGAACCGCGCGCCGACCTTGCATCGTTTGAGTATTCAGGCTTTTCAGCCTACCTTGATCGAAGGCAAAGCGATTAAACTGCATCCGTTGGTTTGTACGGCTTTCAACGCTGACTTCGACGGGGATCAGATGGCCGTTCATATTCCGTTGTCTTTGGAAGCACAGATCGAATGCCGTTTGGAACTTTTATCGACGAACAATCTTTTCTCTCCGGCGGACGGCCGTCCGATCATGACGCCTACGCAGGACGTGATTTTGGGATTGTTTTATTTGACCAAAGATAAAGGGGAGACCAATCAAAAGGGAAGAATTTTCCGCGATTCGCAAGAAGTCAGGATCGCTTATTACGATGGACTGATCGGATTGCATGAGCGAATCAAGATTCGACTCGAAGGTCCGGTCTGGGGACAAGAAAAACCATCGTTGGTTATTTCGGAAGAAGGCGCAGCTGAGGAAAAAGGAAATTCCAAAAAAGAAGAACAGCACAAAAAGATCACATTGATTGATACTACCGTTGGACGGGTTATTTTCAATGAGACTCTGCCCCTGGAGTACGGTTATGTGAATGATGTTTTAGATAAAAAGAAGGTCGGCGCGATTGTTTCGGACTGCTTTAAACGTTTTGGCCAGAACCGGACAATCCAGTTGCTGGATGATCTCAAGGATCTTGGGTTTCGGCAAGCCACGTTGGCCGGGATTTCGATCAGTATCAATGATTTGATCATTCCTAAAGAAAAAGAAAAGTTTATCCGCGACGCGAAACAAGAAGTCGCTAAGGTCGAAGATCAATATCGCAAAGGTATCATCACCGGCCGTGAGCGTTATAACAAGATCATCGATATCTGGACGCACACAACGGAAGCCTTGTCGGATCTTTTGTTTAATCAGATGGACCCGTTCAACCCTGTCTTTATCATGGCGGATTCGGGTGCGCGCGGTTCGAGATTGCAGATCCGTCAGCTGTCAGGTATGCGCGGGTTGATGGCCAAACCATCCGGGGAAATTATTGAAAATCCGATCACGGCGAGTTTCCGTGAAGGGTTGACGGTTTTGGAGTATTTTATTTCTACTCACGGTGCACGAAAAGGTTTGGCTGACACAGCTTTAAAGACGGCCGACGCCGGGTATTTGACCCGTCGTTTGGTGGACGTTGCTCAAGAAATGGTTGTCACCGAAGAAGATTGCGGAACACCCAACGGTATTACGGTTGCCGCGATCGTCGAAGGTGATGAGCTTGTGGTCAGTCTTAAAGAACGTATCGCCGGCCGTGTCGCGCTCGATACCATTGTTGATGTGGTCACGGATGAGCGTGTTGTAGAGTCGGGAGAAGAGATCACGGAAGAAAAAGCGGAAGTGATCGAACATTTAGGGATTGAAAAAGTGCGTATTCGCAGCGTTTTGACGTGTGAAGCGGCGCGCGGGGTGTGCGTGAAATGTTACGGCCGCAACTTGGCCAGCCAGCGCCTGGTGGAGATCGGTGAAGCGGTGGGGACCATTGCCGCGCAAAGTATTGGCGAGCCCGGGACGCAGCTTACCATGAGAACTTTCCACATCGGCGGAACCGCCAGCAGAACGATCGAGCAGTCGTATTACCGCACGAAAAATCGCGGGATCATCAAGTATCATCAGCTGCGTGTCGTCGAGCGCGGTGGGGAATTTATCGTTCTTAACCGTAACGGAGCCGTCAGTATCAATGATGACCTGGGCCGGGAATATGAACGGTATCCTTTGCCGCAGGGCGCGACGATCAAGTATGCCGACGGATCGCTGATTAATAAAGAAGAAATTTTTGTTACCTGGGATCCTTATACCATTCCTATCATTACGGAAGTCAAGGGTACGGTGAATTACGAAGACATCAAAGAAGGGGTTACGGTTCAGGAAGAGCAGAATCCCGTTACCGGAATCACCGAGCGCGTTGTCGTCGAACATAAACAGGAATTCCATCCGCAGATCATTATCACGGATGAGAAAAAAGAAGTGGTCGGTATTTATTCGATTCCCGTCGGAGCGCACGTCTTGGTTAAGGATAAGCACGGCGTCGGGGCGGGCGAGTTGATCGCCAAGATTCCGCGCGGTGTCGGCAAGACCCGCGATATCACCGGCGGTCTGCCGCGCGTCGCGGAATTGTTCGAAGCCCGTCGGCCTAAAGATCCGGCTATCATCAGCGAAATTGACGGCCTGGTCGAATTCGGCGAAGATAAGCGCAACCGTCGTACGATTATCGTCAAGAGCCCTACGGGGATGGTCAAGGAATATACGATCCCGCACGGCAAGCATCCGAATGTTTATAAGGGTGACAATGTTTTCTCCGGGCAACAATTGACGGAAGGTCCCGTCGTGCCGCATGATATTTTGCGGGTCTGCGGGGACAAGGTCTTGCAGGAATATTTGCTGAATGAAATTCAAGAAGTCTATCGTTTACAAGGTGTGCGCATCAATGATAAGCACATTGAAATTATTATTTCCCAGATGCTCAAAAAAGTTAAGATTGAAGAGTCCGGGGATACGCATTTTCTCGTCGGCGAGCAGATCGATCGCGTCATTTTCAAGAAAGCCAATGAGGAAGTGTTAAAGAAAAAAGGGAAGCCGGCGAAAGCAACCCCGCTGTTGTTGGGAATCACGAAAGTATCTTTGACCACAGAGAGTTTCATCTCTGCGGCGAGTTTCCAAGAGACAACACGGGTCTTGACAGAAGCGGCGGCATCGGGTAAAATTGACCTCTTACGTGGATTGAAAGAAAACGTTATTGTGGGTCATTTGATTCCTGCCGGTACAGGGTTAAATCGCTATAACAATCTAGAAATGGTGAAGTATGCCGACGATACAGCAGCTCATTCGCAAGAGACGCGAACAGAAGCACAAAAAGAGTAAATCGCCTGCGCTGACAAATTGTCCTCAGAGACGGGGAGTTTGTTTGCAGGTGAAGACCATGACACCGAAGAAGCCCAACTCGGCGCTTCGTAAGATCGCCAGAGTGCGTTTGTCAAACCAGGTCGAAGTCACATCTTATATTCCTGGCGAAGGACACAACTTGCAGGAACATTCGATCGTCCTGGTGCGCGGCGGAAGGGTCAAAGATCTTCCCGGAGTTCGTTACCATATTGTTCGTGGAACATTGGATACCGCCGGCGTGGCGAAACGCAAAAAGTCGCGTTCCAAATATGGCGCAAAACGCGACAGCAAATAGAAGGATTTTTTAAGTTATGAGAAGACATACAGCAGAGATCAGAGAAATTGCTCCGGACCCAAAATTTAGCAGCCCTTTGGTGGCGCGTTTTATCAATGTGTTAATGACCAAGGGAAAGAAAACAATTGCGGAAGGAATCATTTACGGAGCTTTTGAAATTTTGAAACAAAAAACATCCGAAGACAGCCCGCTAAAAGTTTTTAATAAAGCGATCGATAACGTGCGTCCTAAATTAGAGTTGAAGCCCCGGCGGGTCGGTGGGGCCACCTATCAGATCCCGATCGAAGTCAACACCCGACGCGGCAATTCTTTAGCGATGCGCTGGATCCGGGATTTGGCACGCAATAAAAAAGGCAAAGAGATGCGAGTGAAGTTGGCCGACGAGTTGCTGGCGGCTTATAAGGGTGAGGGTTCGGCAATCAAAAAACGCGATGAAACGCATAAGATGGCTGAGGCTAATAAGGCTTATGCGCATTTAAGGTGGTAAATAGATCATGTCTACTGAGATTCCATTAAAAGACGTTCGTAACATCGGGATCATTGCGCATATTGACGCAGGGAAGACCACGACCACCGAACGCATTCTTTTTTATACGGGGACCATCCATAAAATGGGCAACATCGATGACGGCAACACCACGATGGATTTTATGGAGCAGGAGCAGGAACGCGGCATCACGATTACGGCAGCGAGCACGACCTGTTTTTGGCACAACAACCGTATCAATATTATTGATACCCCCGGTCACGTCGATTTTACCATCGAGGTGGAAAGATCTTTGAAAGTTTTAGACGGTGCCGTTGTTGTGCTGTGTGGATGCAGCGGGGTGCAGCCGCAAACCGAAACAGTTTGGCGGCAAGCCGATCGTTACAATGTCCCGCGTATCGCCTTTGTGAATAAAATTGATCGTTTAGGCGCAGATTTTGATCGTGTTTTGGGAGAGATCCATGATCGTTTAGGGGCCAACGCCGCCGCGATTCAGTTCCCGGATGGAACTGAAAATGAATTTAAAGGTATTGTAGATATCGTTGAAGAAAAATATATTCAGTACAAAGATGACCAGGGATTGGAGTATGAGCGTATTCCGGTTCCGGACAATTTGAAAGAAAAATTGCAAAATTATCGACATGCGTTATTGGAGCGATTGGCAGATGCGGATGATGAGGTGATGCAAAGATTTTTGGACGAAAAAACGATGACGCCGAGTGAACTCAAGGCTGCCATCCGTCGAGCAGTTGTGCAGGGCAAGTTCCTTCCGGTCTTAGTGGGCACGTCGTTGAGAAATAAGGGTGTACAGATGGTATTGGATGCTGTTTCAGATTTCCTTCCGTCTCCTTTGGATGTTCCTCCTATTACCGGCATTGTCCCCAAGACAGGTGAACACACCGAACGACCTACGAGTCCCGATGCCCCTTTAGCCGCATTAGCTTTTAAAATTGCTTCCGATCCTTATGTCGGAAAATTATTTTATACCCGAATTTACTCCGGCCGAATTATCAGCGGAGATACGATCTATAACTCAACCCGGGGTGTTAAAGAGCGGGTTTCTAAAATTGTTTTGATGCATGCCAATAAACAAGAAATTATTGCTAAAGCCGAGGCGGGAGAAATCGTGGCCTTGGTGGGTTTAAAAGAAACCAAATCCGGAGACACCATTTGTGCGGAAAATGCGCCGTTGGCCATTGAGAGTATGAGAATTCCCGAACCGGTTGTCTCGATGGCGATTGAGCCTAAAACCAAGGCGGATCAGGATAAATTAGGCATGGTCATGCGCAAATTTCTTGACGAAGATCCTTCGTTGCGCGTGCAGTATAATCATGAAACGGCGCAGACGATTATCTCCGGCATGGGCGAGCTGCATTTGGAAATTATTATCGATCGCATGAAGCGAGAACATGCCCTGGAAAC
Source organism: Omnitrophica WOR_2 bacterium RIFCSPHIGHO2_02_FULL_48_11 (assembly GCA_001805615.1). Lineage (GTDB taxonomy): Bacteria > Omnitrophota > Gorgyraeia > Zapsychrales > GWA2-47-8 > 2-02-FULL-48-11. The sequence continues at coordinate 6,460 of MHGP01000041.1, read as the reverse complement.
AAAAATCGGTCGTCCGGAAGTCGCTTACAAGGAAACCATTACCCAAAAAGCTACGGGAATTGAGGGAAAATTTATTTCACAGTCAGGTGGCCGCGGTCAGTATGGTCATTGCGTGATCGATGTTCAGCCCGCCGAAGAAAAGGGCAAAGGGATCAATTTTATTAATAAGATCAAGGGTGGTGCGATCCCGCGTGAATTTATTTCAGCGGTTGAAAAAGGTGTTCGGGAAGGGGCGTTGAACGGGATTTTGGCGGGTTATCCGGTTATTGATTTTGATGTCACGTTGGTGGACGGTTCGTATCACGATGTTGATTCGAGTGAGCTGGCTTTCCAGTTGGCGGCAAAATATGCGCTTAAGGAAGCCCTGGCGCGCGGGAAATCGGTATTCCTTGAGCCGGTGATGGATTTGGAATGTGTCGTTCCGGAAGATTATATGGGATCGGTGATCGGCGATTTAAATACCCGTCGTGCCAAAATTGTCAGTTTAGGAAACCGCGGGAAATTGAAGACCACCCGCTGCGAAGTTCCATTGGCGGAGATGTTCAATTATGCCAATGCGTTGCGTTCTTTAACTCAGGGACGTGCTTCGTTTTCTATGGAGCCGGCCTTTTATGCCCAGGTGCCTCATCATATCGCCGAAAAAATTATCGGCGCACGCGCTGAGGCCGCAGCACATAAGAAATAGAAAATAGAATTCGAAAAGAGATTGATTAAAAAATAGGAGGAAAATGTTATGGCTAAGGAAAAATTCATAAGAAACAAACCGCATTTAAACATTGGTACGATTGGTCACGTTGACCACGGGAAAACCACGCTGAGTGCGGCCATAACCACGGTCTTGCATAAGAAAGGGTTGGCCAGAGAAGCGCGTTCTTATGACTCTATCGACAATGCTCCGGAAGAAAAAGAGCGCGGTGTCACGATCAATATTTCCCATTTGGAATATGAGACCGAGAAAAGACATTATGCGCACATCGATTGCCCTGGTCACGCCGACTATATCAAGAACATGATCACCGGTGCGGCCCAGATGGATGGTGCCATTCTCGTCGTTTCCGCTACCGATGGTCCTATGCCGCAGACCCGTGAGCATATCCTGTTAGCCCGCCAAGTCAACGTTCCTTCCATAGTTGTTTTCATGAATAAATGCGATCAAGTTCAAGATAAAGAGTTGCTCGAACTCGTTGAGCTCGAGCTGCGTGAACTTTTAAATAAATACAAGTTTGATGGAGACAAAACTCCGATCATCAAGGGAAGCGCTTTGGACGCTCTTAACAACCCTGACGATCCAGCCAAGGCGCAGCCGATTCTTGATTTGATGAAAGCGGTTGATGATTACATCCCGGCTCCGGTCCGTGATTTGGACAAACCGTTCTCCATGGCGGTGGAAGATATCTTTTCCATTTCCGGTCGTGGGACTGTCGCGACGGGTAGAATCGAAAGAGGGCGTTGCAAAGTCGGCGAAGAAGTTGATATCGTCGGTCTTCGTCCGGCCATCGGGAAAACGGTTATTACCGGTGTTGAAATGTTCCGCAAGGAATTGGAAGATGGTCAAGCCGGCGATAACGTTGGTTTGCTTCTGCGCGGGGTTGATAAGAGCACGATCGAACGCGGGATGGTTTTGGCCAAACCGGGTTCGATTACGCCGCACACAAAATTCAAGGCGCAGGTTTATATTTTGACAAAAGAAGAAGGTGGCCGTCATACGCCATTCTTTAAAGGATACCGTCCGCAGTTTTATTTCCGCACGACTGACGTGACCGGAACAGCTGAACTTCCTGCCGGTGTGGAAATGTGTATGCCGGGGGACAATGTTCAGTTGGTGGTTGAATTGATCACACCGGTTGCCATGGATAAGGAATTGCGTTTTGCCATCCGTGAAGGTGGTCGTACCGTAGGCGCGGGTGTTATTTCGGAGATCATAAAATAAGGGTGAAGAATTAGAAGCCCCTGGATGGATTTCAGGGGTTTCTTACACTGTGAGTCTCAATATGCAAAAAATACGTATTAAATTGAAAGCTTATGATCATCGTTTAATCGATCAGTCGACCCAAGAGATCGTGGATACAGCTATCCGTACGGGGGCCAAAGTGGCAGGACCTGTGCCTTTGCCGACCAAAAAGGAACTGTATACCGTTTTGCGTTCGCCGATGGTTGACAAAAAATCGCGCGAGCAGTTCATGCTGGCCACGCACAAGCGGTTGATCGATTTGGTTGAGCCGACGGCAAAGACAGTTGAAGCGTTACGTAAGTTGAACTTACCGGCGGGTGTCGATGTTGAGATTAAACAATAAGAGAGTAAATTAAAATGATTCAAGGGCTATTTGCTAGAAAAGTTGGAATGACTCAGATATTTGATAAGGAATCGAACGTGATTCCGGTCACGGTATTGCAGGCCGGGCCTTGCGTTGTTTTGAATTTGATCGATGCCCCTCGCAAGAAAATTCAGCTGGGTTTCGAACAGATCAAAGAAAACCGCGCGGCCAAACCGCAGTTGGGATTTTTTAAAAAGATCGGTGTGAATCCGATGCGCTATATGAAGGAATTTGATTCAACGGATAATGCCAATTATAAGGTCGGCCAAGAATTGAAGGCTGATGTTTTTAAAGCCGGGGATTATGTGAACGTGTCGGGATTTTCGATCGGTAAAGGCTTTCAGGGCGGGATGAGGCGTTGGAATTGGAGCGGTGGTCCGGCTTCGCATGGTTCGATGCAGCATCGGCGGGTTGGTTCGATCGGTTCAAGTTCAGATCCTTCTCGAGTTTTTAAAGGACATCATATGCCCGGTCAAATGGGAGATGATTATTTAACGATCCAGAACCTGCGTGTTATGAAAGTCGATGTTGAGAACAATTTGGTGTTGGTTGCCGGCGCCGTTCCTGGGAAAGCCCATAATTGCGTGGTGGTTATGTTCTCTAAGAAAAAGCTATTTAAGTCTCTGGATGAAGAAAAAGTTGTACACGTGGTGAAGAAAAATCCGATGAAGCAGAGCAAGGCCGCCGTTGGAAAGGCAAAGAAGTAATATGTTAAAACTACCTGTTTATAATTCTGACGGAAAAGAGGCAGAAACGCTGGAGCTCCCGGAAAGTATTTTTGGCGCTGCCGTGAACAAGAAGGTGCTGCACCAAGTGGTCTTGATGTATCAAGCCAATTTGCGGTCCGGTACGGCATCCACTAAGGAGCGCGGTTCTGTTTCCGGTGGAGGCAAAAAACCCTGGCGACAAAAAGGCACCGGTCGAGCCCGTGCGGGTTCAAACCGTTCGCCGTTGTGGCATAAAGGCGGTATTGTTTTTGGTCCGCATCCGCGAGATTTTAGCTATGATGTGCCGCGGCAGACGAAGACAGTGGCTTTGCGCGAGAGCGTTAACGCGAAATATACGGAAAAAGATTTGTTATGTGTAACGGATTTTAAAGGAAAACTTTCAAAAACAAAAGAGTTCGCAAAAATTTTATCCACCTTGAAGTTGGAAGGAAAAATCCTAGCGCTGCTTGATGAAAGTGATCCCAGTGTTATGACCGCCTCCAGGAACATTGCGCATTTTAACATTATGCGGGCGATGGATGTCACGGCGTATGATATTCTGCGCAACAAAAAACTTTTGGTAACGAAGTCGGCGTTCAAGAATCTTTTGCGGCGAATTTTGAGGAAAACAAAATGACCGCGTACGATATTGTTAAAACATTGTTAAGAACGGAAAAAGGGTCCAGCCAGGAACCGCAGCGGAAATACCTTTTTCAGGTTTTTCGACGGGCGAATAAAATTCAGATCCGCCGAGCGGTGGAAGAGATTTATAAGGTAAAGGTTGAGGCGGTCAACACCGCCATCGCCGCCGGAAAAAGAAAACGAGTCCGTCAAGAGTTCGGCCACACCAGCGATTGGAAAAAGGCCGTGGTAACGCTGCAAGACGGTTTTAAAATTGATGTGACCTAAGTGAGGTATCGACGTGGGAATTAAAAGATTTAAACCAACAACCAATGGAGTAAGGCATGCGGCGATTTCCGATTTTAGCGAAATCACCAAGAGTTATCCGGAAAAATCGCTTTTACGCCCTTTAAAGAGCTCCGGCGGACGGAATTCCTATGGCCGTATGACGATGCGTTATCGCGGCGGCGGCCACAAGAAAATGTATCGCATGATTGATTTTAAAAGGGACCGTCTGGATATTGCGGCGGATGTGCTGGCGATTGAATATGACCCGAACCGTACCGTACGCATTGCGCTGGTTCAATATCCGGATAAAACAAAAGCGTATATTCTGGCCCCGCTCGATGTGAGGGTCGGCAATAAGGTGATCAGCAGCCATAATCCTGACGTTGAAATTAAGGCGGGGAACTGCATGCCGTTACGCAACGTTCCCCTAGGCGCAGCAATTCACAATATTGAATTGAAAGCCGGCCGCGGAGGACAAATTGTCCGCTCGGCAGGAACCGCTGCTCAAATTATGGCCAAAGAAGGGGATTATGCGCATGTGCGGCTTCCTTCGGGTGAAGTCCGTATGATCGCTTTAAATTGCCGATGCACGATAGGACAGTTAGGAAATGTCGAGCACGAAACGATTTCGATCGGTAAGGCAGGACGTAATCGCTGGAAAGGCCGACGTCCGCATGTGCGCGGCGTGGTTATGAACCCAGTGGATCATCCGCACGGCGGCGGGGAAGGAAAATCTCCGCAGGGGAATCCTCATCCGGTTTCCAAGTGGGGACAAAAATCCAAGGGATTGAGAACAAGGACAAAACGAAAATATTCTGCACAATTTATTTTGAAGAGAAGGGCACCTTAATATGTCGCGTTCGATCAAAAAAGGACCATTTGTTGAAGAGGCGTTACTCAAGAAATTAAACCGTATGATTTCTTCCGGGCAAAGGCAGCCCCTTAAGACCTGGTCGCGCCGTTCCACGATCACGCCGGATTTTGTCGGATATACGATTTCAGTTTATGACGGCCGAAAGCATGTACCGGTGTTTATTACGGAAAATATGGTGGGTTATAAATTCGGTGAATTTGCACCGACCCGTACATTTAGGAAGCACGGCGGCGTGAAGGCCAAAAAAGCTTCCCAATTAACGTAAGGTCAGGATTGAAAAATATGATTGCTAAAGCTCAAGGACGATATATTCGCATGTCTGCCATGAAAATGCGTCAGGTGATTGACCTGATCCGCGGCAAAGATGTGACTTCCTCATTGGTCATTTTGACCCATGTGGAGAAAAGGGCTACGCGTGATATAGAAAAAGTCCTCAATTCTGCTATCAGCAATGCCAAGCAAAAGGGATTAAGCGAGAATCAGCTTTTTATCTCTAAGATTGTGGCTAATAATGGGCCTATGTGGAAGCGGTATCGCGCGGCGACTTTCGGGCGGGCTACGGAAATTTTAAAACGCACCGCACACTTAACCGTTGAATTAGATTTAATTACTAAATAAGGAGTAGAACCGGTGGGACAAAAAGTTAGTCCGTTATTAATGAGAATTGGTTATATCAAGAACTGGCGCAGTGTCTGGTTCGCTGATAAAAATCAGTATACTAAAAATGTTCAAGAAGATTATAAGGTGCGGAAATTTATTCGTAAAAGATTTGAGCAGGCGGCAATCTCGCGTATCGAAATCGAGCGGCTCGCCGATAAAACAAAGATCATTATTTACACGGCCCGGCCGGGGGTGATTATCGGTCGACGCGGGGCAGATATTGATCGTTTGAAAGAAGAGCTGGGAAAAATCGTTACGCTTAAAGAAGTTGCCATCGAACCGCGTGAAATTAAGAATCCCAATGTCGATGCCCAGTTGATCGCGCAAAATATTGCGTTTCAGTTGGAAAAGCGTGTGGCGTTCCGCCGGGCGGTCAAAAGAGCCATGGAACAGGCGATGCAGTCGGGTGCCAAAGGAATTAAGGTGAGCGTGGCTGGCCGGTTAAACGGTGCGGAAATGTCCCGCCGGGAAAAATATTTATTAGGAAAACTTCCTTTGCATACTCTGCGGGCGGATGTTGATTACGGTTTTGCCGAGGCTCATACAACTTATGGATTGCTGGGCGTTAAGGTTTGGGTGTATAACGGCGATGTGATCCTGGAAAGAAGTAAATTTGTAAAAAAGGCTGTACCGGTCGAAGCGGTGGTGAATGCAGGTAAGGGAGAGTAAGTGATATGTCGATGATGCCAAAGAGAGTGAAATATCGAAAATCCCAGCGCGGAAAAAATCGCGGGATTTCGGTCCGAGGTTCGAAGCTTGCGTTTGGTGAATATGGCTTGAAAGCTTTGGAAAACGGGTATATTAAAGCGATTCATATTGAGGCGGCGCGTGTTGCGGTAGCCAGAAAATCCCATGGTGCCGGCCGGTTATTTATTAATATTTTTCCTCATAAGCCGGTTACCAAGAAACCTGCCGAAACCCGTATGGGAAAAGGCAAGGGAGAATTAGATCACTGGGTGGCCCCGGTCAAACGAGGCCGGGTGATGTTTGAGCTT
>MHGP01000040.1 GCA_001805615.1 Omnitrophica WOR_2 bacterium RIFCSPHIGHO2_02_FULL_48_11 | reverse complement strand
ACCTTTTTATTTGGCCGGGGATTAACGCCGCGAAGTATACGGCCTTGGGGCTTTCTTTTTTTCCTTTGCTGATAGTTTTTTCTATTTTGCGGAATAAAATGGAAAAGGAAGCGCTGTCGGAAGCGGCTTTCTGGCTGGGGCTGTCGGTCGTCATGATCATCGGGACCTGTCTGGCGGTTCATTGGGGGCCGACGTATTACCGTTTTTCCAGTCCGGTTTTTGCCGCGGCCAGTGTTTATTTTTTTAATTATTTCTTGCGGCATTGCCTGGGCCTAAAAAAACCGTTAGTGATAGGGCTCTTGCTGCTGCTTCTCGCCCTCCCGGGATACAAAATTATTTTTGCGGAAGACGGTCCGCAGGGCCGCCCGTTTTTCAAGGACAATTGGGGGATTCTCTTGAACCGGGTGCATTTTGCCGATGTGGTTGACCGCTATTATCCTGCCAATCGCATCGCCGCGGAGGAATTTAACAAGAATTCCGCCTTGGCCATGAAGAGCGCCTGGGATATTGGCTTGGGGATGTGCGGGAATACGCCGCTTTCGGCGTTTCTTTTGCCGACGAGACCGCAGGTGGGGCTGTGGCACACCAGTGTCATCAATTGGAAATCGTACGAAGACCCCAAATGGGTCGTTCAAGATTTAAAAAAATACGGTTTGGAACGCATCATGCGAATGCAGAACGATAAGCTTGTTTTTCTTACCTTAGAGGAATATGCCCAGGAGGCGGTGCGCTATGACCGGTTCCCCAAAAGCCTTTTTTTCGATTATGGTTTTCCCAAAGAGTTATCAGAAATAAAATACTGATTTAAAAATTTTTTATGACGGATAATTTACAAATAAATTTTTTCCAGCGCCGGCAGCGCGAAGTCCTGCGATCCATGATGGAGGGAACGTGCCTGCAGGTCGGAGGACAGCCGGCACAGCTTCCCGGCAACATTCCGGTCGTGGCAGCGGCGGTCCATCTGCCGTATTCCGATGATTCCTTTGATATGGTGATCTGGAGGGAGGGCTGGGGTTCGGCCGGTCCCTATAAACAAATTTTTAACGAATTGCTGCGCATCGCCCGCAAGAAAGTGGTCGTGGTTGTCGATCGCCATGACGGTTATCGCAAACGCCGGCAAGTGGAGACGCTCACGGGATTCGACGAGGTAAGAAAACTCTTTTGGTTTATGACGCCGTTCCGGGCCTATCGATTTTTTTTCCGCCCCCGGCCGGGATGGTTCGATACCATTTTGTCCTGCTTAGCGAAAATTCCGTTTAACCGGGGCCCGGTCATCATTGCCGTCAAAAACAAAATTGTTTTTACCAATTATCCGCAGAATAAAATATCGCTCTTTGTCCCGGTCTATAACGAACAAAACATCATTGCCCGTGATATCCGGATCCTGGACCATGTGATGAAGAATACGAAATGGGATTATGAAATCTTTATCGTCAACGACGCGTCCAGGGATAAAACAGAAAGTGTCGCCAAAAATATTTCCCGGGAAAACCCCCGGGTGCAAGTGGTGACCTTTATGTCCGGCCCGACCCGGCGGGAAAATCTCGCGCAGGCCTTTAAGAAGGCCAAGGGCGAGATTGTGGCCTTTGTGGATATTGATTTGATCTCGAGCTTAAGATTTTTACCGGATTTATTGTATCAGATCATCCAGGGATATGACATTGTGACCGGAAGCCGTTATCTGCCGCGGGCGATGATCCGGCGCAGGCCTTTCCGGCATTTTATCAGCGTGATTTATAATTTTGTCGTGCGGTTACTTTTTCGTACCGGCATCGCGGATCACATGTGCGGGTTTAAGGCCTTTAGGCGGGAGGTGATTTTAAAACTGGTGGAAGAAATGGGATATGACCATTCTTTGGAGCGGGGAATTTTTTGGGATACGGAATTGCTGATCCGGGCACGCCGCAGGGGGTATCGTGTCAAGGAGATCCCCATTTGGTGGATTGAACGTAGAAAAAGTGCCCTTTCTGTTGAGCGGGAAGTAAAAAGTACAAGGTATATCCTGAAATTTTGGAAAAAAATCCTCTTTTCTTAATATGCAAAATAGGGGAACTCCGCCGCGAAAATTTTCTTTTCTATTTTTTTTATCTATGATATAGTACCTTTCCTAATTTTTCTTACCGACGTCGTTTTGCATTAATTTATATCTTATTGAAAGAAAAGCACTTAGGGCTTTGCGGTGATAGAATCTTTTGACATTTTAGGCGTTAAAATTACAGTAACCAATCTGATGCATTCCTGCCGCCTTTTGGAGCAGTGGATCAAAGAAGGTCATAAAACCTATGTGTGCTTAGCCCCGGTGGCCACGATTGTTGACTGTCAGGCGGACAAACAGTATTGCCACGTGATCAATCAAGCCGGGTTGGTCACTCCGGATGGTATGCCGCTGGTGTGGCTGGGGCGTTGGCAGGGCCACCACGATGTTCAACGCACCTACGGTCCGGATTTGCTGGCAGCCTTTTGTGAATTAAGCGAGCAGCAAGGTTATAAACATTATTTTTACGGCGGATTACCCGAAGCCAATAAATTGTTGGTCCAGAAATTGCAGGAGAAGTTCCCTCGATTAAAGATTGTGGGTCATTTTTCTCCGCCGCTGCGGCAGATCGGGGAGCAGGAAAGTCCGGATATTCTCAGTCAAATCAATGCGGCAAATCCGGATGTGCTGTGGGTGGGATTGGGTTCGCCGAAACAGGATTATTGGATGCAGCAGCACCGGGCGTTGTTGAATGTTCCGATCATGGTCGGGGTCGGCGCAGCTTTTGATTTTCTTGCCGGCACAAAAAAACAGGCCCCGCGCTGGATGCAGCAGAGCGGTTTGGAGTGGATGTTCCGTCTGTGCTCTGAGCCTAAGCGGTTGTGGCAGCGTTATCTGGTGGGGAATACAAAATTCATCTGTTTTCTTTTGGCCGATGGAATGAAAAAAATACGGTATAGATAATTATGGGCAGAACTAAAAGTTTTTTTATTAAATTGGCATACATCGCCATTGATGTGTGTTGTATTTATTTGGTGATTTATGCCTCCTGTCTCATGCGGCATAAATTGATCACCTTTCCGGTCGATTTTTCTCATCTGTTGATCGATCCGGCCAATCCGTTCCGGCATATCCTTGTTTTTTGGATCTTAGCTACCATTTTCTTTCTGAATGATAACGGGTTATACCAAACCCGGCGGGAACTCCTCGAGGGTATCGAAGTTTGGGAAGTGATCAAGTCAGTTATTTTTGGTTCCCTGGTCACGATCGGCGCGATTTATGCCTTAAAAATTCACGGGTTCCCGCGCACGGTTTTTATGAACGTCATGCTCGGGATGATGGTGGTTTTGTCGTTATGGCGCGTGGCCAAACGGTTGTTTGTGGAATATTTGGTCAGCCACGGATATAACAATTTTAACGTTTTGATCGTTGGGGCCGGGAAGGTCGGCATTGCCTTGGCGCAGGAAATCGAGCAGCGGCCGGCGTTAGGGTTGAAGATCGCCGGATTCCTGGATGATTTTAAAAATAATGAGCCCGGTCAAAAGGATCTCAAAGTTTTAGGAAAAATTTCCGACTTTGCCGAGGTTGCCCGGAGACAGTTTATCCATAAAATTTTTATTACCATTCATCATGACAGCCAGGTGTTCCTTTCCATCCTGCAGCAAGCCAGGGAAATGGGGATCGCCGTCCGGGTCATCCCGCAGGGATTTGACCTCATCACCGGTGAGTTTGCCAAGTACAATATTGGTTTTGTCCCGGTCTTGGAATATTGCGATGTCTCTTATGCTCGGCGGCAAGTAGGGAAAAGGGTGTTTGATTTTATTTTTAGTTTATTGGGAATCCTGGCCACGTGGCCGTTATTTATTTTTATCGGCCTTATTATCAAGCTGGACAGTCCCGGCCCGGTGTTTTATGTTTCTAAGCGTTATGGCCGACGGGGAAAAATATTCCATATGTATAAATTCCGCAGCATGACCCAAGATGCCGATCGGGAGTTGGAAAAATTGCTTGAAAAAAATGAAGTGGACGGTCCTATTTTTAAAATAAAATTCGATCCGCGCGTCACCCGGGTGGGAGCTATTTTAAGAAAATTCAGCCTCGATGAATTGCCGCAGATCATTAATGTGTTGCAGGGGGAAATGAGTCTGGTGGGGCCGCGGCCGTTTCCTATCGCTCAAATTGAGAAAGAAGATCTCAACCAATTGAAGCGGCTGGAAGTCCGCCCGGGAATTACCGGACTTTGGCAAATCCGGGGGCGCAGTGATATTTCTTTTTCCCGTCTGGTGAAATGGGATATTTGGTACATCAACAATTGGTCTCTGTGGTTGGATCTGAATATTATTCTACAAACCGTCCCCGTCGTTTTAAAAGGCAAAGGGGCGTATTGATTGAAGTTGAATTATGAATGCTCTTCTTGCTCCGGCCCGTCTTGATGCAGCTATCCGCGGTGTTCTCTATATCCTTCTTTTTTGGATCCCTTACAGCTCTGCCGTGATCGAGACCTGTGTGATCTTAGGTCTGCTGCTTTTTATTATGAAACGAGGCATGGCCCCCGCGCACGGCACGGCCGGCGGCCGATGGAATTTTTTTTATGACCTTTGTACCGCATTTAAGCCCCCTAAGACCCCGTTGAATAAAGCAATTTTTTTATTTCTTCTGCTGGCTTTTATCTCGGCGAGTTTAAGTCCGTATGGAAATCAATCCATCAGTGCTTTTTTTAGAAAAATTTTGGAATGGTTCCTTATTTTTTATCTTGTGATCGAGGTCTTCACGGGAAAAAAGCATTTCCAGGTTGCCTTGGCGATATTGTTGATTACAACCGGTGCGGTCGTCGCCGACAGTTTTATGCAAGTTTATGGTACTGGGCGGGACATTTTTTTTGGTAAAGAGATCGCAGGTGGAGGAGCCACGGCAAGCTTCAATCATGCGAACGGCTTGGCTGCGTATTTGGCGCTGCTCATCCCGCTGGCTACGGCATTTGTCTTGAAAAAAGGCGGGGGGAGGTTGCGGAAGACATTTCTTTGTGTTTTTATTATTTTTATGATGTGGTCTTTAATGATGACCTTGTCCCGGGCGGCTTTTTTATCGGTTTTGGTGGGGTTTATTTTTTTATTGTTCTTCTTGCGAAGAAAAATTCTTTACTTTTTTCTGTTGGGGATTTTTCTTTTTTGCGTAATTCTTTATTTTTCTTTTCCAGCGGATTCGGGGTATAGAGCAAAGATGAAAATGGCAAATATTCAGAATACGATCGACTGGCGGTTAGGGGTTTGGGAAGACACGTGGAAAATGATCGAGCAAAAACCCTGGCTGGGTTACGGTTTAAACACGTATATGAAGGATTTTCAGCACTATCGGCGTAAATCCGGTACCATGTACCATGCTCCCACCTATGCCCACAATTGTTATTTGCAGATGGCCACCGAGGTCGGTCTGTTCGGCTGGTTGGCCTTTATGTCTATTTGGGGGATAACCGGTGCGAGGATCTATGCGAATTTTCGAAAACAGCCCAAGGACGAATATTTCTCTGTTATTTTTTGGGGTTTGGCGGCTGGGATCATAACATTTTTGACCCACAGTTTGGTTGACATTAATTTTTATTCTTTACAGCTTTCTACGATTTTTTGGTTTATAATGGGCTTGTTTATTTCGGCTGATCGGTCGTTGAATGGATCGCCTATTTATGATATAAAGACATCTTAAACTTATACTACTTTTTATATTAATATGCCTAGCCCCAAAAAAGCGCTCATCAGCGGTATCACCGGTCAAGACGGGTCCTATCTCTCCGAATTCCTGCTTAAAAAAGGATACACAGTTTATGGCCTTATTCGAAGGTCGAGTTCGTTCAATACCGCCCGGATCGATCATCTTTATCAAGACCTCCATGAAAAGAACGTCCGTTTGCGTTTAGTCTATGGCGATCTTAACGATGCCAGTTCACTCAATCGGATCATTAAAACCATTAAGCCTGACGAAATTTATAATCTGGGTGCGCAAAGCCATGTGAAGGTCAGCTTTGAGATCCCCGAGTACACGGCGGAAGTGACCGCCTTGGGCGCGGTGCGGCTTCTGGAGGCGATCCGTGATTCGGGAATCAAAACAAAATTTTACCAGGCTTCCAGCTCAGAGATGTTCGGTAAAGTTCAGCAGATCCCGCAGGATGAGAAGACACCTTTTTATCCGCGGAGCCCTTACGGCGCGGCTAAGGTGTATGCGTATTGGGTGACCGTGAATTATCGCGAGGCGTATAATATTTTTGCCTGTAACGGAATTTTATTCAATCATGAATCGCCTCGCCGGGGAGAGACCTTTGTGACGCGCAAGATCACCATGGCCTTGGCCCGTATCAAGCAGGGGGTGCAGGATAAGCTTTATCTGGGGAACCTGGACGCCAAGCGTGATTGGGGGTTTGCCGGAGATTATGTCGAGGCGATGTGGCGGATGTTGCAGCAGCCTAAGCCGGAAGATTATGTCATCGCGACCGGCGAAACGCACTCGGTGCGCGAGTTTTTAGAAGAGGCCTTTCGTTATGCCGGTTTGAATTGGAAAAAATATGTCAAAATTGACAAGCGTTATTTCCGTCCGACGGAAGTCGATCTCTTGATCGGGAACAACAGCAAGGCAAGAAAAAAATTGAAATGGGAGCCCCAGGTCAATTTTAAACAATTGGTGCGCATGATGGTGGACGCGGACATGGAACTTGTCGCCAAACAATTGCACGGTACTAAGGGATACAAAGCAAAGGCATGAAGTTAAAGTTTTGGGAAAATAAGAGGGTTGTCGTCACCGGTGGCGCTGGTTTCTTAGGAAAAGTCGTTGTCGAGCAATTGGCGAAAAAGGGCTGCCAGCATATCGTTGTCCCGCGCAAAAAAGATTATGACCTGCGCGATCTTGCTGCCATTAAAAGGCTCCTGGAAACGGCCCGGCCGCATCTGGTGATCCACTTGGCCGCCGTTGTCGGGGGGATAGGGGCCAACCGGGAAAACCCGGGGTTGTTCTTTTATGACAATTTGATCATGGGCACACAGCTCATGGAGCAATCGCGGCTTTTTGGCGTCGAGAAATTTGTGGCGATCGGGACCATCTGCGCGTATCCTAAATTCGCCAAAGTCCCTTTTAAAGAAAAAGATTTGTGGAACGGCTATCCGGAAGAGACCAACGCGCCGTACGGTCTAGCCAAAAAAATGCTTTTGGTTCAATCTCAGGCCTACCGCCAGCAGTATGATTTCAATTCTATTTTTTTATTGCCCGTCAATCTCTACGGCCCGGGGGACAATTTCTCGCTGGAATCGTCGCACGTCATCCCGGCGCTCATTAAAAAATGTT
>MHGP01000039.1 GCA_001805615.1 Omnitrophica WOR_2 bacterium RIFCSPHIGHO2_02_FULL_48_11 | reverse complement strand
AAAATAAGACTGGTTTCTATTAGAAAATTATATTATTATATTACTTCAAATTTTAGTTTTAATACTATAGGAGAGGTGGCTGCACTTATTTTCCTTAATAGATAAAGAATTCAATGGAGGAAATAAGTGCTGTCCCTGCATCTTCGAGAAATTTTTTTGGTTTTTAAGGAAAGCAGGGACTACCCCATTTTTAGAGTAATGTAGGAGAGGTGGCTGCCCCAGTTTTCCAAGACTGACAAATTGAGTTTTAGGAGAAACTGGGACTGTACCACCTTCTTCTAACACCAAATAGTGGAGAGGTGGCTGAGTGGTCTAAAGCGCACGCTTGGAGAGCGTGTGGCGATCGAAAGGTTGCTCGAGAGTTCGAATCTCTCCCTCTCCGCCATTAAGGAAAAAATGACGAGACTCGACAAATAAATTTGGCGGTCCGCCACGATTTTTTAAAAAGGAGATGATGATGAAACGTTACGTTTGGCTGGTGTTATTTTTTATTCTTACCTGTACGCTGGGAGCCCAGGCCGCTCCGCAGAAAAAGACGTCTGCCGTTGCAGACAAGAAAGCACGGCTTATTATCAGTTTTAAATTGGCCGATGGCGCGGCACCGGTCGAATCGGTCATTCTTACCAACAATTTTCAAGGGACCTGGGGAGAAATGATCGTCCCGCGGCTTTTAACGAACGTTTTTATTTTCAGTAAAGAAATCCCTCCGGGGCAGTATGAATTCAACCTGCAGGCTAAAACATCCTCCGGGAAAAAGTGGGTAGTTGCTGCCGGTAAAAAGAGCGAGGACTCCATTGAGGTCAACAAGGTCATGCTGGACGATTCTTTCATTACTACGGACGGGGTCAACGGACAGAGTAATTTTTTTATTATTTTGAATGAAGATGGAACGGTGTCTTCCGGGAAAAAATAATTATGGATATTTACGAAGCCTGGCATAAAGCCCTGCAGCATACAGAAATTATCCGCACCCGGGTCCAATCGCTTTTGACCTTTCAAGACACTCATGTGCCCTATGTTTTACTGTCAGAATCGGCCATCAATCACGGCGATACGGTGGTGCGCAGCGGAGAGGTCATGGTGGAAAAGCCGTCGCTGATCCTACCGCCGCATATCCCGCAGCTGAAAGGGTTCGAGCTGGAGGAAAATTTTGCCGGTACGCAGGAAGGTCTCTTGAATTTTCTTCTGGTCCGCGGGGTCTCGCTTCCTTCCATGAAATACAACAACACAACCCATTCTCTGGATATTTTTGAAGGAAAACTTTCCGCGGCGATCAAACATCATCAAGAGT
This sequence comes from Omnitrophica WOR_2 bacterium RIFCSPHIGHO2_02_FULL_48_11, assembly GCA_001805615.1. Taxonomy (GTDB): domain Bacteria; phylum Omnitrophota; class Gorgyraeia; order Zapsychrales; family GWA2-47-8; genus 2-02-FULL-48-11. The sequence continues at coordinate 6,150 of MHGP01000039.1, read as the reverse complement.
TGCTGCAGAGACAGGAAAATGTGACGACCGGACTGTTAACGTGTCCGGAAGATTGCTGGCAGTTCTCGGTCCTGATTTTTATCTGTGCCCAGATCGCCAAAAACGCCAATACCGATGCAAGGAAATTATTGGATGACTATAAAAAACGTTTTCAGAATTGATCCCCGGCCGCTGGTCTGCGGCGCGTTGGTTTTACTCGCAGCCGCGGTGAGCTTTGTGAATTCATCGCAGGCGGATCCTTTGCCGTCCTCAGCGGGGTCAGCTCGAAAATATGTTTTGGATAACGGTTTGACGGTATTGATCGATCCTATTCCCACGGCCAAATCCAGCGCGCTGTATGTTTTTGTCAAAACAGGATCCGTGACCGAAGGGGAATTTTTGGGCACGGGGATTTCCCATTTTCTCGAACATATGCTTTTTAAAGGGACGGTCAGGCGAGGGGTCGGCCAGGTCGCTCAGGAAGTGAAAAGTTTAGGGGGCATGATCAATGCCTCAACGAGTTTTGACTACACGATGTATTATATTGAACTCCCCAAAGAACATTTTGCCAAGGCGTTGGACATCCTGGCGGACATGCTGATGAATTCTCAGATCGACCCGCAGGAAGTCGAGCGTGAACGGGAGGTGATCTTCGGTGAGATCCGTAAATACCGCGACAGTCCAGATCGAAAATTGAGTGAAACTGTTTTAAATACGGCCTACGTCAAGCATCCGTACCGGCATCCGATTATCGGGTATGATGAACTCTTCAAGACAATCACGCGAGAGGATATCTGGAAATACTATAAAAAATATTATATCCCCAATAATGTCATTTTTTCCGTTGGTGGGGACCTGGAGGTTGACGAAACTTTGCAGCAGATCAAGGATACCTTTAAAGATTTTGCCCCGCAGCCGTATCCTTTGCGCACGATTCCTGCGGAACCCGATCAGCTGGGAGTCCGCGCCCGGCAGGAGCAATATGCGACGGAGGTTTCCCGGGTTTCCATGTCCTATCACACGGTCGGATTATTGGACGAAGATTTATTTGCCCTGGATGTCCTGGCGATGATCTTGGGCGAGGGAGCGAATTCCCGTTTGTATAAAGAATTGTATGAAAAAGAGCGGTTAGTTTATAGTATCGGCGCTTCCAATTTTACGCCCATGGACCCCGGGCTTTTGGAAGTGGAAATGAAGTTAACAGAAGCGAATGTTGAAAAAGCCATTGCCGCGGTGAAAAAGCAGATCCAGCTGTTGGTTGAGAAAGGGATCTTGCCGAAAGAATTAGAGATCATCAAAAAAAGAGCCTTGCGTGAATATGTTTTCAGCCGGGAGGGAGTATCGCGGGCGTATAATAATGCCTACTATGAAGCTTTTGCCGGCGACTATCAATTTTCAAAGGCTTATCTGGAAGGGATCCGCCGGCTGAAGGCGGAAGATATCCAGCGGGTGGCAAAAAAATATTTAACGGAACACAATCTTACGACTGTTATTTTAAATCCCCTCAAAACGGATGTCCCGGCAGCGGCGCAGGTTACTGAAAAGAAAGAACCCGAGATCCAAAAGGTTGTTTTGGACAACGGTCTGACGATCCTTTTGCGGGAGGACCATTCTTTCCCGACGGTCTTTATGAATCTGGCCTTGCAGGGGGGAACGCGGCAGGAGACAAGTCAAAACAACGGGATGTTTATGCTTATGTCGGGACTCTGGGCCGTGGAGACCAAGAGTCGGTCCAATTTTAAACTGGAAGAGGATTTGCAGCTTTTGGGAGCGAGCCTGACCCGCTTTTCCGGCCGGAACAGTTTCGGCATCACCTTTAATATCTTGGCAGCGGATTTAAAACCGGGACTGGATATCCTGGAGGATGTTGTCAAAAATCCCGCCTTCAGCCCGGACCAGTTCAAGAAAGCCAAAGAGTCGATGAAGTCCGGGATCCTGCAGAAGAGCGACAGTATTTTTGACGTCGCGTTCCAGGCTTTGCGGGAAAATTTATTTTTGACACACCCCTTTCGTTTGGATGAGATCGGAACTTTAGAGTCGATTGATGCTATCCAGCATAAGGAGGTGCAGGATTTTTATAAAAAATTTGTTCTTCCCAATAACATGGTCTTGTCGATCTTTGGCGATTTCGATTCCGCCGCAATATTGAACATATTAAAAGAAAAATTTGCGGAGCTCGCCCGAGGGGAATTGTCTCTGGCCCAGCCTCAGGAGACCGCTCTCGCGCAGCCGGTCGAAAAAACGGTGCTGCTGAAGAAAGAACAGGCGGCGGTAATGATCGGCTTTCGGGCGCCGACGATTTATGACACAGACCGCTACGGGATGGATGTCGCGAACGCGATTTTAGGTGCCCCTTTAAGCGGGCGGATGTTCGATAAGATCCGGGACGAGTTGGGAAAGGCGTACACCCTGGGCTCACAGTATATCCCCGGACTGGATACAGGGCTTATGTATTTTTATGTCAATACGACGGATGAGAATACGGAAAAGGTTAAAGAGGTCCTGATGGGGCAGATCCAGCAATTGCAGGCCCAGGACGTCCCGGAAACAGAATTGGCCAATGCCAAAGCTTATGTGAAAGGGCTCTACGACCGCGGCCATGAAAACAACTATGCGCTCAGTTCCGCGTGCGTGTTGGATGAGCTGTACGGATTAGGATTTAACGCGTATAAATCCTATGGAGAGGAGATCGACAAGGTTACAGCTGCGGATATTCAGCGGATTGCCAGGGGATTTTTTGATCCTGCCAAGGCCGTGGTCATTTTGGCCCGGCCGCAGCCGCAGCCTTAACGCATCTTAAGCAGTTTTGTGTTTACATCGACTAGAATCGATGGTAAATTAAACATGTTTTTAAAAGCAATTATTTTTCTCAACCCCTTTTTTGAAAATGAATAAAGAAAAAATTATTGAACTTGAGTCCCGCCTGGTCGAACATCTGGCCGGAAAATTCAATCTGCTGCAAGCCATGGCTGAAAAAGAGGTCTTGGTGGATGAGGCCCTGACGGATATTCTCAAGAACGATGCGGCCGGGATTTTTAAAGCAGCCAAAGAAGAGCTGGGGAGTTCCGAAGCCAAATTGGCATTTATCCGCCATTTTTTGTCTTACGATATTATTCAGGACCTGCTCTGCGAATTTGAAGTAGAAGATATCATCATCAATTCTTTAAAGCCGATCTATATCCATCACGGACAGAAAGGTTTTATTCCCACGGACCGCCGTTTTGACACGCCGTGGGAACTGGAATTATTCATTAAGAAATTGATCTTATTTTCAGGCCGTAAACAAGGCCGGAAGATCATGAACTTGGAGTTGCCGAACCTGGAGGGCCGCGTTAATATCGCCCTGTCATCGTTCGGCCCGCAATTGACAATCACCAAGGCCAAGCTGTCACCCTTAAGTATTATTGATCTGGTGGCTCGGGAAACCCTGAATTTTGAAGTAGCGGCTCAGCTGTGGTTATATCTGGAAGGGATGTCGATCCGGCCGGCCAATATGATCATCGCCGGTGGCCCGGGGGTCGGGAAAACAACCCTGCTCAATGCCTTGTTTAGTTTTATTCCGGTAGGGGACCGGGTGGTAGTCATCGAGGATACTTTGGAGTTAAATACATTTTTGGATGACAGCTGTTCGCGTTTGGAAAGCGATGATGATGTGAGCCTGGCGGATCTGGTGAAAAACAGTTTGCGTATGCGCCCGGAGCGTATCGTGATCGGCGAGGTGAGAGGCGAGGAGGCGCGCGATATGATGACCGCTGCCAACATCGGTAAATACTGTATCGGCACGATGCATGCCCTGACCTCCCGCGAAGCCATTATCCGTTTGCAGAACGAACCGATGAACATCCCGGAGATGCTGGTTAACTTGATCGACGTTTTTATTGTTCTAAAACGCTATCACGTGGACAATAAAGTTTTTCGCGTGGTGGACGAAGTGAGTGAAACGAGCGGTATGGAACAGGTAAAAATTTTATTATCCCAGGTGTACAAATACGATTATGATGCCAAGCGCATTAAGGCCACCACGCCGAGCACGGTGTACCGCGACCGGTTGGCGCACCAGGCGGGTATTTTGCCCAAAGATGTTATCAATGAAGTCCGCATGCGGGCGTTCGCGCTCGAGCAATTAGCGGCGCGCGGGCATACGACCATGACCGAAGTTACGAATTTTTGCCGGGCCTATAACCGCAATGCAAGTCAGGCCATTGCAAGTTTAGGGTTTGACCGCGAAGAGCTGCTGCGGCAGAAAAAATAGAGCGATTGAATTCTGCGTCTGCCCTCATTTTCCTTAAAATATAAAGGAAAATATGTAGTTGAAATGAGGGCTGTGCGCATTTTCCGCTAAATGATTGTTTTAGATAAAATGCGCCTGTAGCTCAATTGGATAGAGCATCAGCCTACGGAGCTGAGGGTTACAGGTTCGATTCCTGTCAGGCGCGTGTAATAAATTTTGAAGAATCCGTTAACTGATCGATGTCGCAAACGCATCCATTCCAATTTTCAGTCAGGGAAAAAAATCCCATCAAAAGTCTGCTTGCCACAATTAAACAACAAAAAGACATGATCCGTTCCTTGGCGCATCAGCTTGAGGTTTGCCGTGTCTTAAGCGATGAGGCGGCGGATGCCATTTGCACGGTTGACCTGAAAGGCCGGCTCACGTACGCCAACAAAGCTCAGGCAGATCTGGTAAAAGTCCCGCTCAGTAAAATTAAGGGGACCCATTTCCGCCGGTATGTGGATCCGGTTTCGTTAGGGAAGGCATATAAATTCTTCAAGTTGGCTAAAAACGGAAAAAAGATCCGTGATGAATTGAATGTCGTTGACAGCAAGGGGAACCTTATCCCGGTGGATTTTCACACGACGCCTTTATACAAGAACAGGAAGGTCTTCGCGATCCACACGATCATCCGCGACATCAGCAAGCGAAAACAATTTGAACGGTTGCAGATCGAAGCCGCCAAAACGCAGGCGATGAATCATTTTATTGCCGGGATGGCCAAGGAAGTCAAATACCCCCTGGAAGTCATCGTGGGCCGGTTGGAAAACATATCCCGCAATTACCGGACCCGCGATTTTGAATATATCGGCTATAAAGAATTTAAACAGATCATGGGAACCATCGAACATCTCAATCACGAGGTAAAATATTGCTGCAGTATCACCAACCGCATGATCGATTTGAACCGTAAAAATCTGGGGATCTCAAGATCGGTGTGCGATGTCAACAAAGCCGTCGGCAAGGCGGTTGACTTGCTGGATGAGAAAATTCTAAGGCCGCACACAAAGGTCAGTTTAAAGTTGTCCTCACGTTTGCCTCCGGGGGCGATCAGCGAACTGGAGTTGAGTCAGGTCGTTACGAATATTTTAACCAATGCCGTTGAATCCATGCCCACCGGCGGTACGGTGACGGTGAGGACCAGTTATGATAAAGGCAAGAAGAGAATTGCTTTGCAGATCAAGGATCAAGGGATCGGGATCAAGAAAGAAAATCTGCCGCGCGTCTTTGAGCCGTTTTTTACCACTAAACAGACCGGGCTTGAGAAAAATTCCGGGCTCGGGCTGGCGATCGCCCACTCTATTGTTCATGCGCATCAGGGGAATGTGACGGTATCCAGTAATCTTCGGCAGGGAACGGTGTTTGTCGTTGAATTGCCCGTCGCGCGAAAGTGATGTTATGTTGTTGAGCGTTGATCAGCTGATGATGCAGGAAGCCCTCCGCCAGGCAAAAATAGCGCAGGACAAAGAGGAAGTACCCATCGGGGCGGTCATTACTCACCAGAATCGCATTATCGCCCGGGCCCACAACCAGGTCGAAACGCTCCAGGACCCCACCGCCCACGCGGAGATGATCGCGATCACTCAGGCCGCGAATTCCTTGTCCGCAAAATGGCTGCAGGAATGCTGCCTTTATGTTACTCTGGAGCCTTGCGCCATGTGCGCTGGGGCTTTGGTCCTGGCACGTATGGGAAGAATATTTTTCGGCGCCGGCGATCCGAAGGCCGGGGCGTGCGGCTCGGTCTTGAATATTGTGCAGCATCCGCAGTTGAACCATCGCGTGGAAATTACCCGGGGGATCTTTGCGGAAGAATCCGGGCAGCTGCTCAGTGAATTCTTTAAGAAGAAACGCCGGGCAAATAGTTGTTGATTTTCCGAGCAGCTTGCCTTAGCCTATAC
>MHGP01000038.1:8015-18064 GCA_001805615.1 Omnitrophica WOR_2 bacterium RIFCSPHIGHO2_02_FULL_48_11 | reverse complement strand
ACAGTTGTTCCTCCTAAGGAAGACGTCGTTACGATTCCGAAAGAAACTGTCATACCTCCCAAAGAGGATGACACTACGATCCCCAAAGAAAAAGTAAAAATTCCCAAGGAAACAGTTATCCCGCCGCCTAAAGAAGAAGATGTTTACATCCCCAAAGAGACGGTTACTAAGACAAAGGATAAAGATACTATTCCACCCAAGGAAACAGATACACCGCCGCCTAAGGAAGTGGATTATCCACCGCCTAAAGAGGAAGAAGATTGTGATTGTAAGTATCTAAATAAAGAATGGGTTCCTTGGCAAACAATTAGAGGGGATTACGTCTACTTTCCGGTTCCTCCGGATTCTGGAATAGATTATAAAATTCCCATTGAGGGATACAAACGTAGAGTCGAGTTAAAGGCCGCTGGAACTGATGAAGATATTCTCATTTTGCGGGCTGAGAAAACGAAGAATGGTGAACGGATATGCATCCGTTCCAAAAATGTGTTTTCTCCGGATTTGGTCGAATACAAATGGCAGATTAGGGAGGGACCGGGAAATTTTAAAAACGGTAGCCGACACGATGAAGGCGAATCCGTGATTTACATCCCTCCGGATAACCTGCCTTTCGGCGAACATCCTGTCATCATTGAAACAGTGATTGATGATCTGCCCGGTAAAGCCCCTGATGAAAAAAACACTGGAACAATCCGAATGCTGATCAAGCATCGGGAAGAAGAACCGGATTTCTATTTTATCAATTTCAGTAAGACCGATTTTCAACCTCCCGGTGGTTCTATTCCTCCGGAGTCGCCCTGCGCCTGTGAAATTTTTCCGGAATGGAAAGAGGAAGTCCCGCTTGTTCACAATATTGTCCTGCCTGCGGAAGGCACAATGTATTGCCCGGAGTGTACCGACATTTGGGTTGGGAATGGCTCAGATGTGGATCGTTTAATCGTTAAATGTATAGACCCCGAATGCGGGGAGGATATTCGAAAATTTCCTATTGTTGATGTATGGATTCACAGCTGGGCGGCCAACTTTGGAAAATATTTAGGTGGCAATATGGGACGAAAAGTCCTTTATAAAGCTCCGGAGGATGTCCCGCCCGGGCCGATTCCCAATGAAGTCGTTATATTAAATACAAAGGACAGCGGCCGGCAGTTTGTAGATGATGAACCTGAGCCAGAAAGAAAGAAAATTACCATTGTGGAATTGGATTTAGTCATTCATAAGCCGCCGGTGATTGATCCGGCCGAAGCAGAAATCCCTGAAGAAGACGAATTTAAAAAAGGATCTCAGACCTTTGTCAATTTAGATAACGATGATAAGGATAATTTTTATGATACCGGGACCCTGGACAGTTCGATTGCGGGTGAAGATGAAATGGTAAAATTAACTTTGCGTTTAAAACCAAAAGAGCTTGACCGCGGAAATGTCCGTCTCGAGGCCCTGGCGGGCGCTGAGTATATTAAGGTATGGAAAGAGGCCAACAAAACAACGGAATATGTTTTAGGTTCGCCGTTAATTGTCCCAAATGATTTTCGAGTGGAAGGAGATTTCTTATTAACTAACCTTTACGTGGAAGGAATCAAACCGCATACTGATCAGCGCCAGACGCAGTTAAGGATGACTTACGATCAAGTGCCGGATTGTTTTAATAAAGTTTCACTAACTATTATTGGCATTAACAAAATTGAATGGATTGGCAAAAACAACAGCCGCAATGACGATAATGATCTCAAAGAGGATACTAATTTTCCAGCAGGGCTTGGAGTCAAGGCATGGGGTGTGTTTCCCGATGCTCGGTTGATAGGCGGCGCCATGGAAGCCAGCTTTCGAGATAAAGTTGACATAAAAGCTAAACTGACGGTCAAGCCTATTGAGGCTGTAAAAATTTATTTTGATTCTTTCGATGTGGATGATCCATCTAAAGATCATCCACCGGTTGATAATGAAGCTGACGCTGAAGACAACCGACCGCCTGTCGGAACGAAATCAGGACAATTTACCGGTGAAGTCGGGGGGATTTTAGAGCAAAGTTTTGATGATCAGGAGGAGACGTTTGAATTTCAGGTAACTCATCATCCGGGAGACAATTTCCGCGTTGTGGGAAATGGTGATCGGGACTTTTTAACCGATTCAGAGAACGATGATTCAGTTTTAGGGGCTAATAATGCTGACAAACTGCGGATTATCAACAAACATATTGCAGGAACACCCATCGATCGAGAAGTCCGCGAAAATACCCATTACGCGAGCGATGTTTTAACTGTTTGGCGTTTCTTACATGTTGAAATAGACTCCATGGGAGTCGTTACCGGAAACGAGGTCTCCGGGGAAATTGTTGATATGGCTCCCAAAGATAGCACACTAGCCAACCGATTATTTGTGAATAATAATATATTAGATGATAATTCCGTCAATCTTTCCAGTGCCGTGCCAGAGAACGGCCGGTTTGAAAGAGGAATTTTAACGATCCCGACTCGGCCAGGGGTGCTTAATATTCAAGGCAATGGAGATGATTATGTTGAGAACATGTTGAATGTTCTGGATGTCACCCCCGTAGCGTTTGGTGCTATGGATAATGATTGGTTTGGGAATTCGACCCTATCGGGGACAATAACCCATATCATGCATAGTGGCAGCAATTGGGTTCTTACTCTCAATATTACCGGTGCTAACCCGCCGGCTATTGATTGGCCTGATTTTTTTGGAGGGACCGTAAGTGCCGCAGGAGGAACCGGCATGAAAATTGTTAGGACTTTTCCCGCTACCAGCAAAGTAGAGGTTAGCCAATTACATATTCCCTATACATTACGAGATGATGATACCGTAGTAGGAGATGTCCCTGATCCGGATACTAGCGGAATCGCCCCGATATATGCGCCGGTCTATATCGTTCCTTTGTTTGATACCGGGAAGGATACGCCAGCGGCACCATTTGTCGTGAATTCACATGGTGTTGGTCAGCATCATCAAATTCTGGCCAACCGAGGATCTCCTCTGAGTGAACATCGCTGCTGGATAGTTTCTGTGCTAAGGGCCTATCAGATGTCACAAGATATACATGTTCGCCCGGCAGGTGCCGTGGGTATTGCTCGGTATGCACGAAGCGGCGATAATGATCCTGACAATGAAGGGACAGATAGGGCGGTGGCATGGCCAGTTACGCATGGTTTGATTATGGGAGAGGAATCCATCCGCGATTGGATTGCTACACCGGCTCTTCTTGGACCAAACGGCATAGATCCTGCGGGAGGCGGCCGTCAGATGAGAAGGCAGGAAATTTTAAATCATGAAATTGGGCATCTTTTTGGGCTCGATCATCCGGATGGGTTTATCAAACCTTTTGATCCGCAAGGAGGCGTTATGGCCCCGAGCTGTTGTCCGCCTGATAATCCAAGTCCAGCAACGCGGACAAGGGGCGCAAGCACTTTTACGGAACATAGCCAGGACATTATTCGAAAGCGGCTTCGTCCAGGATTCCCTCATCCTTAGAGGAGATTTTTTATGAGAAAGAGATATTTATTAAATATTTTTGTACTAAATTTAATTATCGTTTGGGTACTAGCATCTTCGGGATTGGCTCAACAAGAAGAAGCTGAATTTACCCTAGCGCTTAGACAAAAGGAATTCCGTGTCGCTGAACCGGTTGTTGTGGAATTGCGGGTGACCAATAAAGGCAAAAAGGATATGCAATTCCATAGGCCGAGTTTAGCTGCCCAGACGTTTCGTTTTTGGATTCAAAATAAAGAAGGCCTGAACGAACAATACCGTTCTGATTATATCGTTGAAAATATCCCTTTGCTGACATTAGCGCCGGGAGAAACTTTCCAAACCGAAGAATCCATTTTTTTCAACTACGAGAAAAATGCCCTAGCCTTTCCTCAGGCTGGAGAATACACGTTGCAGGTGGAATATCTGGGTTATATTTCTGGGGCAAGCCCTCCGCCGGCAGAGATTTTGATTAAAATAATTTCCAATACCTCTAGCGATAAAGAATGGGAAGAGTTTTTTAAAAAGAAAGAAACGCTGGATTTTCTGAATCAATTTTCTATGGATCCCGCGCTCTGGGGGCGTTTAGAAAATTTAATCAAAAAATATCCTAAATCAACGTTTGCTTCCTATGGAAGATTTTATTTAGCCCATCAGGAAGCCGCGGAATATCAGGACAAATCATCCAATTTCGAAAAAGCCGTTGAGTTAATGAAAACGGCTGATGTAAAGGATTTTCAGCTTCAATCGGAGGTTTTATTCTATCTAGCCCAATGGAACTGGCAGTTAGGTAGAGCAAAAGAGGCTTTTGACTATTTAGATCGCCTTGTCCAAGAATTTTCCGATACGCCCCTAGCCCAAAACGCGGCGGTGCTTAAAGAAAATTGGTCCACCCAAAAACCACCCCAGCCGCCTAAGAAGGTTGTTCCTGTCGATGGAAAAATAAAAAAAGAAATTGAAAAAACGTTGAAAAAATATTTTGACGCTTTCTCCAAGGCCGATCGGGAAGGCTGTTTAGCGCAGTTGGATGAAAATTTTAGGTACAATGAAGTCTTGAATAAAGAAGCAATGGCCGAAGAACTAAAAGAAGATTTTGAAAAATTGGCGGTACAAGAAGGTCAATGGCGGGTTTCTTGGGAATCGGAAGGTTGGCAGATGTTGGAGGGAGTCCCGGCGGTTAATGTAAACATATCTTATTTTGTTAATAACCAACTTTTATCTACGTCACGTGCCCATATTGAATTTATTCAAAGCGATAAAAGCTGGTTTTTAAAAAGCTTTAATTCCCAATAAAAATATATCGTTTTTGTCGTTTTTTGAAAGCCGCGCGATAAATTTTTGTGTTGAATTTTAGGGCGCAGTATACTCCTCTGGCGATTTTGCTGCGTACCGGTATCAAAAGTTCATTTAAATTAATGTGTCAATTGTAATTTTCAATGCAATACAATCTACCGCCCTTTGCTTTTCGCGTTCGTTAACTCCAGAATAAACTCAATCGAAAAGTTCGGATTTCTGGGGGACTCGCAGAGTTAAATAACAAAACGGTCACCTTTTAGGTGGCCGTTTTTGTTATTTAGTCTCTCTGCAGGACGAGATACCCAACAATGCGCAGCATTGTGTTCCCGACGAGCGCAGCGAGACAGTCCCTGAAGCGAAGCGGGAGGGAGAGCCCTCGCGTCTGCCTGTCGGCATACAGGGGGAGTTAATTTCCAAAACCCTCTGCAATAAAATAAGTTGCAGAGGGTTTTTATTTTGTTAGAATAAAGCCTCATCAAATTTTAAAAGGGGGGAATGGAATATGCTTATACCAATATTAGTAACTGTCGGTTTCATCATTACTTTTGGAGTCAGAATCATTCAGCAGTATGAAACAGGCGTTGTTTTTCAGCTTGGCAGATATTCAAGAACATTGCAGCCTGGGCTCAATTTTATCATTCCTTTGGTCGAGACCGCAAGGGTCGTTGATATGAGGGTTTTGACCAACGAGATCCCCAAGCAGCAGGCTATCACCAAGGACAATGTGCCGGTATCAATCAATGGTGTTGTTTATTTCCAGGTCGTGAATTCTCAATCTGCCGTTATTGAGGTCCAGAATTACTTGTATGCGGTCTCTCAATATGCGCAGGCGGCGTTGCGGGATGTGGTCGGCGGGATGACCTTTGATGATCTTTTGGCGGAACGGCAGAAGATCGGCGATGAAATTGAAGCGATCATTCAAAAACAAGCAGCGAACTGGGGGCTTAAAGTCACGGCGATCAAGCTTCTGGATGTGGATGTGCCTGAAGATTTAAAGAAGATGATGTCGCGGCAGGCTTCCGCAGAAAGAGAAAAAAGGGCAAACATTACCAAGGCAGAAGGGGATAAGTTAGCCGCTGTCAATCTTGCAGAGGCAGCAAAGACAATGGCTCAATCTCCGGGTGCAATGCAATTAAGAACGCTTCAAACCATAGATGGTCTTGGCCCGACCGCATCCAATACAGTCGTTCTGGCGGTTCCTATAGATATCATGGACTCCGTAAGAGCATTGACAGTCAAACTCACAGAAAAGAAGCAAGGATAAATATGCCTGAACTCAACCAGTAAGTGCAACATCTGAAGGTCTAAAGGTTAAATAACAAAACGGTCACCTTTTAGGTGGCCGTTTTTGTTATTTAGTCTCTCTGCAGGATGAGATACCCAACAACGCGAAGCATTGTGTTCCAGGCGAGCGTAGCGAGACAGTCCCTGCAGCGAAGCGGAAGGGAGAGCCCTCGCGCCTGCCTGTCGGCAGACAGGGGGGAGCAGTATATAACAACCAGGCGGAACTGAGTTGTTGACATAGACGCCTCGTTCGGATAATCTGGACGAGGCGTTTCCAGCTTTTCCAAGACTCTACTTATTATGAAAATAATTATCCAAAGCGTATCGTTAGATGGGCTTAAGCAAATGGCCGCCGGTCTGTTTGGTAATTTGGTTAAAGCCGTCGTTGATATTGATCGAGAGATAATCGCTGTCGATGCTGAACTTCATTCTGATTTGGAGGCGCTGTTGCTGGAGGACGGTTCAAAACAGCAAAGTCTCTGGGGAATAAATTTTTACCCGGAAGTGCCAGGCAACGATTTTGTTGAGTTTGATTCTATGATCAACATGCGTCCGTCCCAGGGTAACTTAAGCCGGGGAGTCGACGATGAAAAGATACGGAAGAAAATTCTCAGTGTCATACTCAAGCGGGTGAAACGATGAATCATCAGCATAAAGACCTTGCCGCCGGCCGCTGGCATACGTTGTCGTTCCTTGAGCAGATGGCTAATATAGGAAGTGAAGTGGAACGGGCCTTAAACTGGAAAATGAAAAAAAATGCTGATTACAGCCGGAAAGCGTTTGAACGCAGTCTTGAGCTTTTAGATCTAACCTTGGACGGCGTGACGGTCAGGTCCCGTTTTAAAGAATTGACGAGGTTGCGTGAGGCGATTGTCGATTTTTTCGCCGGCGCAAATGAATTCCGGTCAAGTGATACCTTGTGGCGAAAATATTTTATGCCTTTTATTTATGCCGCGCGGAAGAATTATTGAACCACTGGGTCCGAGGTCCGCAGCCCCCGGTAACATAATTTGTTGCAGGGGTTTTTTGTTTGGGATAGAATGGAGAAGTTTTTAAGGAAAGGAGCCATGTATTGCCTAGGAACAAAAAATACGATGTATCAGGATTAGTTGAAACACAGTTTGAGCCGGGATCTGGCGGCCGTGTTTTGAGAAATTTACTTAGGATTAAAAACAAGCGGGAGATTGACCACCGAGAGGCCCGGGACCAACTGCGGGCAGTCAATGAAGTCTCCAAGCTGTTTGCAGAAGATCATCGTTTTACCGCAGAAGATATTTGTCATATACATAGGATTTGGCTTGGGCGGATTTATTCTTGGGCCGGGCAATATAGGCAGGTCAACATCAGCAAAGACGGTTTTTCATTCGCGGCGGCCCGGCATATTCCTGCGCTTATGGAAGAATTTGAAAAAGGCGCGCTTTTCAGGTTTACTCCTTGCCGAGGGAACTCTAGGAAGCAAATTGTCCAAGCGCTCGCTGTTGTGCACACTGAGCTCGTATTAATTCATCCTTTCCGGGAAGGTAATGGGAGAATGGCAAGATTATTATCGGTAGTGATGGGATGGCAGGCTCAATTGCCCACTTTGAATTTCGGCGGGATTACAGGTAAAAAGAAAACGGAATACTTTGCGGCTGTGAGAGCAGGCGTCGAGCGGAATTATAAACCCATGGAAGAGATCTTTGGATCGATTATTAAGCGGACACTTAAGAATGCCCCCAAGCGGTAAACTATTTTCTTTTTGCTGTCCGTTTGGAAGGCGCTCTTAATTCGGAGGGAGTGATGCTGACACCTTCGATCCCGGTGGAAGTTACAACTGCCGTAAAGAATTGGCTTTGGCGTTTTTTAGGATCACGCAGGTAAGGGTTAGTTTCAGTTAGTGGTTTGTCGGGCTTGTGTATCATAGTTAAAGTATATCATGGGAAGAATCGTTTGGTGTTGTAATTTTTAGGAAATCATGCTGCGAGAACAAGCGCCATTACTTTTGATCTTTAGCACCTGGCCCAGCCTTAAAGAGTGAATTTCCCGAAAATCCTCTGTGACTTAATTTGTTGTAGGGGGTTTTTGTTTGGGATAGAATGGGGAGGTTTTAAGGAACATCCAAGGGGGTCAGACCCTTTTGCTTTTGATGTTGGGCTGTAAGAAACAGGAGAGGCATAGCCATGTTTGAACAGAAACATCAAGAATTGGTTCCGGTCGTGGTTTTCGTGCGCAGAATGATCACTTATGTTCTGCTGGTCATTTTTGTGATCCTGGGTTCTTTGTCCATCGGGGTTGTCGGATACCATTATCTGGCGGGACTGCCGTGGGTTGATTCATTTTTAAATGCGTCCATGATCTTAGGCGGGATGGGTGAGATCGACCCATTGACCAATACCTCCGCAAAGATCTTTGCATCAGTATATGCTCTCTTTAGCGGGCTGGTATTCATTGCCATCATGGGGATCCTTTTTGCGCCGATCATGCATCGCGTGCTGCATTCGTTCCACATGGAAGACAAAGACCTCAAAAAGTGAGCTTTTATTTACGGAGTGAAGGCTTTGAACATCATCCGCTGACGAGTGAGAGTATTAATAGTAAATGAAGTCGTTGAGTTCGGGGGACGCTTCGTTAGGAAATTATTGGGAATAAAAGGGTTTCAGGTACCCGGTCCTTAGGGCTTAGGGCCGGTCATTAGGGTTAGGGCGAAAGGGTTTCAGGTACCCGGTCATGAGGGCGCTTTAGGGGAATTATTTAAATTGTGCAGAATACTGGCGTAAAAATGGACAAATCAAATATGATTAAGGCATCAGATTTTAAGCTAGAAGAGTGTAAAAGCTGGGAAAAAACTAAAAGCCATTTGTTGGCTTTATCGAGGAAAAAGAGAATTGTATTTAGAGGTGAACCTGAAGATCATAAAACGGCACTCACTACCACGTTAGATCGTTTTTTAAAGTATATCCCAGTGAATAAGTTTGTAATTGAACCATACCTTCTTGAGGAGTTTCAAAGAAGGTATGGTAATTATTCGCAAATAAAACCAGAACAGTATAATCGAGTAGAATGGTGGTCTTTTATGCAACATTATGGGGGACCGACTCGTCTTCTTGATTGGACATACTCATTTTATGTTGCCGTCTTTTTTGCTTTAGAAAATTTGGATAAAATAAATAATAAGGCTGTTGTGTGGGCGTTAGATGCGGACTGGCTTGAAGATGTATTGGATTACGGGGAGCATGGAAATCTTAAGGCAGCGCTTGCGAAGGACCCCCACATGAGCAAGATAAAAACATTTTGTGAATTTGATGGTAAACAAATGATTCTCAGAATGACACCTTCCGTACTACATGAACGACTTTCTGTGCAGCAAGGGTGTTTTTTAATGTCCGGTAGCCCTAAAGTAACATTTATGCAAAACTTAAGAAAATGCTCAAAAAAGAAAGACTTAAAGAAATATTTGTTTAAATTTACTTTTCCTAAAGGACCAAAAGAACGAAAGGAGATTTTAAGGGATTTATTTAGAATGAATATTTCCCGGGCTTCACTATTCCCTGGCCTAGATGGATACGCTGCCTCATTTAAAACATCCACGTTTTCAGAGCCAAAACTTTTGGAAAAAAGAGCATTCAAGGAAAGAATCGTCAGTGACTATTGGGCATGGTGTTCCTAAGTCCTAAGGACCGGGTATCCGGAAGGCAGTGCGCGCAAATTATTTGTGGCAGACGTGGCACCCCATCCTCAAAATTTCTAAAAACCATAGATTGTCCTTGATCTGTCCTGTATATTAGGGCTTATGATGAGCGTCAATAAACTCAATCTGGTTAGTCCGGCCGGGATCCAGCATTCGAATCTCTTTGTGCATCTGCCTTTGTTCGACGACATTTTTTATGAAGGCATCGTAGACAAGAATGTGCGTAAATTTAAAGCTGTCCGCGAAGATCAGCCCTGCCAGATCGCGGCACTCTCTATCATCCGCAAAGACGAAGACATTGTCTGGGACGCGCTCGAAGATG
>MHGP01000038.1:0-8009 GCA_001805615.1 Omnitrophica WOR_2 bacterium RIFCSPHIGHO2_02_FULL_48_11 | reverse complement strand
GGCGGAGTGTTGCGCAGGCCGCCTTCGGCGTGCACGGGATCTACACATTTGAACTGCTCACCGTCGATATCCATAATGAGATCAAGACCTTCAACCCCAACGAACTCACCGAAATCATCATCAACCAATCGCGCAAGTTAACGCCGGGCCAGAGCCGGCTGGTGAAATATTCTTCCGTATACGGCATTCTGCAAAAAATGGTGCATGAAGATTGGGGCAAGATTGTTTTTAAAACAACGCTGGAAGTTTTTAAGGACAAGCCTGTATTTCTGGATCTGTTGGTCAAGCGCCTGATCAAGGATTTTGAATTTTCCCATGCTCCGGGGATCCTTTTATTGAATGATTTAAGCCTGCAGCCGTTATTTGACGCGCAGGATGATCTCCAGCAGCAGCGATTGCGTCAGGTGCTCGACGCGCAAATCCCTAAATCGATCGCCTTCCCGCCGGAAGTTTATATTCAGGATAAGAACGGGGTCAGAGAGCTGCTGTCGGGGGCGATAATAAAATAAAAAAACGAGCAGCGCCCTTTTCAAGATCAATCATGAAAAAACTTTTGACTATTGTATTTGTACTGGTTTTGACCGGCGTCGCATTCGCGGATGAAGAGTTGCTGGTCCCGGCCGTCGCCTGCACGCAGCCATCTTACCTCCTGGACGGTCCGCCTTGCAACGCCTACCGGTTCGCAGATTGGTACGCCTTGAAACTTAAAGTTAAAACTGTTTTTAAAGATCCCGCAGAACCGCTGCCGGCCTGCGAGCCTGATGGCAACGGCATTTGCCCGTTTTTCTTGCAAGCTAAAGGAAAACTGGATGATACGGTGACACCGGCAGTGTTTTATGTGACAGAGTGGAGCAAGGCCGCCAATACTAAAAAAGAGGGGCCTTATGAAGCATGGATGTTCACTGCCCCAACTCCTCCTCAGGTGGATCCGGTGAGTGAAGCAGAGCGCAAGAAGGCTTTGGACGCCTGGATGAAGGACTTGAAGAAGCAGTCAGATGCCAGTATGGAAAAACTTAAGAAAGAAAACCCCGAGCAGTATCAAAAACTTCAGCAGCTCTTAAACGCTTTGCAAAACGCAGCCCCGGCCGCTACTCCCGGCTTTTCGAGACAGGGTAAATAAAAAAGGCGAGTGCTATGAAAAAAATTTTCATCCTTTGGTTGATCGTTTTATTGCCCTTGGCCTCAGCCATCGGGGCAGAATATGGGACAAATCCGCTCGCTATAGAAGGAGCATCGCTGATAGAAAAAGATCCTGCCAAGGCCGAGCGTTTATTAAAGCAGGCTTATGCAGAAGAGGTGAAGAAATCCGGCAAAGAAAGTACGCGCAGTATGCAGGTCCTTTATCTCTTGGCCGGTGCTTACGCGAAGCAAGGTAAAAAAGCAGAAGCTGACAAAATCTGGAAAGAGGTGACGGAATATGCTGATAAGATCACTGAGACCCGGCATCTTACCTACGAGATGAATTGGCGGGACTGCAATTATGCCAACCATCCCGGCGAGCGCTGTATAGAGCTGTACTTTACGGACTCGCAATTTTCCGATCTAGTCACTATTTATAGTAAGGACCTGGATATTTATTTAAAAACTTTGAACGGAGCGCCGTTTAAGGTCATCTTTGAGGTCAGTTATGATACCGAAGATAAAACAATGTCCGGGTTCAATGAGATCCAGATCGGCGAACTGAAACAGTGGCATAGCTCCGGCGGCCACCACACGATGCAGGGAGGATACACGAACAAGGACGCGGCCGGGAACATCGTCAGTTCGTACACGCCGGAAGACCCGTGGTCTTTTGAAAGAAGATTGAACGGGGTCATTGTCCCAAATCGGAAATACTAAATTTTGAATTAGGATAGGAAGGGAATTGGGATGGAAACACGAGCGACTTGCCTCAATTGCATGGACGGACGCGTGCAATTGCCGGTCATACACTGGATCAAAGAAAATTATCACGTGGATTTTGTGGATGTCATCACCGAAGCCGGGATGGACAGCGTTTTAGCCGGCCAGGAAGACATCAGCGAGATCCTGCGCAGTATTAAAGTTTCGGTCAATATCAATAAATCCACCCGGCTTTTTGTGGTCGGCCATTTTGACTGCCGCGGCAATCCGGTCGAGGAAGACGCGCACCGTCAGCAGATCATTGCTGCTGTCAAGCGCCTCAAGCCGCTTTGGCCGGCCCAGCAGGTCGCCGGGCTCTGGGTCAATAAAACTTGGGCCGTGGAAGTTGTCGCATAGGGGAAGATCATGCGAGTACAATTCAATCTCATATTTGTTTGTTCACTTCTGTTGGCAGTTTCTGTCGGCTATTCTTTAAATCAGATAAGAACAGATACAGCAAACACTGCGCCATCCGCTGATAAAGACCAAGAGCCGCCGCAGAATCAATTGTCGGAAGAGGTCGTTTATTGTCCCGCGGATGCGCGCCAATGCCCGGATGGAAGCTATGTGAGCCGCGTAGCGCCGAATTGCGAATTCGCACCGTGTCCTTAAGTAAATTTAGTCGCTTTGCTTTGCCGCTTATTCGTTTTCTTTGCGCACATCGAGGGAAGCGACTGCGCCGCTGCTGTCCAGCGTGAGCCGCACGATGATCGGCGCGCAGCAGACCTCGCAATCCACGACAAAATTCTGCCGCCGTCCTCCGGTCACATCCACTTCGAGAGAATTTTCCGCGCCGCAGTAAGGGCAGGCAAAGGCCGAATGTTCATCCAAGGGCATGCTGCTATTCTAGCACGAGAGAAGAGGAATTCAGATATTGGAAGTCACAATTTGTGACTTCCAATATTGATAGTCGCAACAAAATAATTCAGCTTAACCTTTTTTCGCGAATCCCTCCGTGTTAAAATAACAGACATTATGAAGCGCTCCCAACCTTCCACACTGACCGTTGATATCGGCGGGACCGGCATTAAGGCCGCGGTCCTGGACACCAACGGCAAGATCATTTCCAAGAAATTCCTTTGGGTCAAAACTCCTCAGCCGGCCACACCGCAAGCCGTTTTGAAAGAGATCCGGGAGTTGGTCTTGGCGTTGCCGAAATACGAACGCATTTCGATCGGTTTTCCGGGGGTGGTGGCGGGCGGTACGATCATCACCGCTCCAACGTTGGACAATAAAAGCTGGCAGGGTTTCGCTTTAGCCAAACGCCTGCAAAAAGAATTGGGAAAGCCCGCGCGTATTTTGAACGATGCGGATCTGCATGGGTGGGGAGTGATCAAAGGGAAAGGCCTGGAACTGGTCGTCACGTTAGGGACCGGCGTGGGTACGGCCTGTTTTCGTAACGGAGAACTTTTGCCGCATCTGGAGCTGGCGCATCATCCGGTCTCTAAGCAGGGAGAGACCTATAACCAATATCTGGGTGACGCGGCGCGGAAAAAAGTCGGTAACAAGATTTGGAACGAACGGTTAAGGCACGCGCTGGACATCCTTTACACCTTGCTGCGCTATGACACGGTTTATCTGGGCGGAGGCAACTCCCGCTGGATCACCTTGAAAAAAAATAAGAACAGCAAGATCGTTTCCAATTACGCGGCGATTTCCGGCGGCACGGCGCTGTGGAATTCACCGGTAAAATAATTGAGCTTAACCTTTTTAAGCGAATCCCTCTATGCTAAAATGGCATCAATCTACGGAGGGATACATGAGTTTGCGAATAAAAATTTTTTTGTTTTTGACATGCCTTATCGTTCCAGCCGTTGCCGCGGCCGCCGGCCTTAACCTCGAGAACCTGCCTGAATCCGATATTCAAAAAGCCAAAGATCTGATCGTAAAACTTGAACCGCTCATCCGGGAACGCGAGGCGGCCCAAACCCTGGCGACGCTGACCTTTGATGAACTGTACGCACCGCTCAGCGATGCGGATCAGCAATTCATGAAAAGTTTTGCGGACATCGACGCCAAGGCCGCGGGGGTGAAGATCCCTTTCCGCGGGATCGCCACCGGCAAAGAAGAATTGACCGTGATCCGCGGTCAGCAGATCAAGATCAAGGGAGAGGACAAAGAACTGCCGCCGCAATATTTGCCGCCGGATGTGTACGCGAAATATGAGGAGATGATGGCGGCGATGGAGAAAGATCTGGGGAAGCGTCTTTATGTGGAATCCGGTTATCGCTCGAGCGCGTATCAGCTTTATCTTTTTGTTTATTATTTAAAAAATCATGCTTTTTCGATCCGTGAGACGGTCAAATTCATCACCCTGCCGGGTTACAGCGAGCACGGGAGTGTCGAGCACCAGGCGATCGATTTTATCAACGCCGAAGGCATCAACGGCGAGGATAATCCGCCGGAATTCGCGGCGCTCGAGGAATACGCCTGGCTCAAAAAACATGCTTATAAATTCGGTTTTACGGAATCCTATCCCCAAATGCCGGCGGGCAGCGGCATCACTTATGAACCGTGGCATTGGCGTTTTGAAAAGCTTTTGGAGAATTAAAATTTGGTATGGAAGCAGAATCGGTAAAAAGATTTAAACGGGCCATCGGCCGGTATTTGCTTCAATTCGGGATGTGGATCATTCAAAGATTCCCGTACTCTGTGGTCAAGGGCATGACGCGTCTTTTGATCGCCATCGGCCCGGTGTTTTTGGTCAAACACCAGAAGATCGCCCGCGAAAATTTGCATCAGGCCTTCGGCAATGAAAAGAGCGAGGCCGAGATTAATAAATTGGCGAATGAATGTTTTGCCAATTTCGCGAAGGGGATGGTGGACTTGACGTATTACATTGACACGCCGGCCAAATTGGCGCCGCAGGTGACGATCGAGGGCAAAGAGCATCTGGATGCGGCTTTAAAATTGAACAAAGGCGTGATTGCCGTCAGCGCGCATTTTGGGAATTTTGTTTTGATGCACATGAAATTGATCCTGGACGGTTACAAGGTCAACGTGATGATCCGTCCGACCCGCGATGAGAAGTTTGAGGAGTATATTTACGGTCTGCGGATCAAGGTGGGGATAAAAACGATTTACGCTGTGCCGCGCCGGGCCTGCATTCAACAGTGCCTTACCGCTTTACGCAATAATGAATTGGTGTTTATTCTGCTCGATCAGAATTTTGGTGATGACGGAAACGTCTTCGTCGATTTTTTCGGTAAGAAAGCTTCGACGGCCCCGGGGCCGGTGGTCTTCTCGCGGCGCACGGGTGCCCCGATCGTGCCGATGTTCATCCGCAGCGAGACGGAAGAAAAACATAGGATCATGATCGAGCCGCCGGTCGTCCTGGAAGACCGTGAGGACAAGGCTGAAGAAATGATCATTAACCTCAGCCGGATCACCAATATTATCGAACGGTATGTCCGGTTGTATCCTAATGAGTGGAGCGGCTGGGTGCATAAACGTTGGAAGACCCGGCCGAAGACGGCTTAAATATATTTAAGAAAGAACGATCCGCATGACTGCTAAACCTTCTTTTCTAAAAAATTATGCTTTTTCGCTCCTGCTGCTTTTTTCCATTTTTGTCGGGGCGATTTTAGGATTGATCTTTAAAGAAAAAGCGGTCATTTTCAAACCCTTCGGCGATATTTTCCTGAATTTGCTTTTTACGATCGTGGTGCCGCTGGTATTTTTTTCTATTTCTTCGGCGGTCGCGGCCATGGCGGACTTGAAGCGCCTGGGCCGGATCCTCGGGTCTATGCTGCTGGTCTTCGTGGCGACCGGGATCATTGCCTCGGCCTTGATGGTGGTCGGAGTCAAGCTTTACCCGCCGGCTGAAGGGATCAGTATCACTTTGCCGCAGACGGTCAGTGCCGAAAAATACGAAGTCTCGCAGCAGATCGTCAAAGCCCTGACGGTATCGGATTTCGTTGATATTTTTTCGAAAAAAAATATTCTGGCGCTGATCATCTTTGCGCTTTTGTTGGGGTTGGCGACCTCGGCCACGGGAGAAAAGGGGAGGCCCTTCGCGCATTTTCTTCTCTCGGGAAGCGAAGTGATGCTCAAATGCATTTCGTATGTGATGCTCTACGCGCCGATCGGGTTGGTGGCGTATTTTGCCTATCTCGTCGGGGTGTTCGGTCCGCAGCTTTTGGGTTCGTATTGGCGCGCGATGCTCTTGTATTATCCGCTGGCCCTGCTGTATTTTTTTATCGGTTTTTCTTTTTATGCTTATCTGGCCGGACGCTGGAAGGCCGTGAAGATTTTTTGGACCAACATCATTCCGGCGTCCTTGACGGCGCTGGCGACCGGCAGCAGCATGGCCACGATCCCGGTCAATCTGGAAGCGGCGGAAAAAAACGGCGTGCCCAAGGACATCAGTGAAGTGGTGATCCCCATAGGCGCGACGATCCATATGGACGGCTCATGCCTGTCAGCGGTTTTAAAGATCGCTTTACTTTTCGGGTTGTTTCAAATGGATTTTTCCGGGGCCGGGACAATTCTTACGGCGATCGGGGTGGCTCTTTTGAGCGGTATCGTGATGAGCGGCATCCCCGGCGGCGGTTTCCTGGGCGAATTGATGATCGTTACCTTGTACGGTTTTCCGATCGAAGCGCTGCCGATCATTTCGATGATCGGAACACTGGTGGACCCTCCGGCGACCATGGTCAACTCTATCGGCGACAATGTCGCCAGCATGATGGTGGCCCGGATGCTGGGCGGTAAAAATTGGATGGCCGGGAAATAGGCTCTTTTTGGAAATTTCAGGTTAGGATCTCACTTAAGTTATGTCAGCTAAGAATTATCCTGCGTCTCAGCCTTTTATCAATCTGCATGCGATCGCCCGGCAGGCCATGGCGAAATACGGATTTTTATCGGATTTTTCCCCCCGCGTTTTAAAAGAAATTTCCACCTTTAAAAAAGACATTCCGGTGCTGCAGGAACCGGCGGTCAAAGATCTACGTCCGCTTTTGTGGTCTTCCATCGATAATGAGGAATCGCAGGATTTGGACCAGATCGAGTTTTGTGAGCGCTGTCCTAACCAGGAGATCAAGATCCTCGTCGCGGTCGCGGATGTCGATCATTATGTGACGAAACGTTCCGCCTGTGATAAGCAGGCCCGGCATAACGGGACCTCGGTGTACACGGGCGTTGATGTTTTTCCGATGCTGCCGCAGCAGTTGTCGCATGATCTGTCTTCCTTAAAACCGGAGCAGGACCGCTTGGCGGTCGTTGTTGAATTTTTTGTCCGCAAAGACGGCAGTGTCCGTTATGGAAACGTCTTCCGGGCTCTGGTGCGCAATAAGGCCAAACTTGTTTATGAATCTGCCGGGGATTGGCTGGAAGATAAAAAGCCCATGCCGGAGGCGATCAAGCCGGTGGAAGGGTTGGAAGACCAGGTCCGTCTGCAGGACGAAGCAGCCCAGCGGCTGCATGCCTTTCGTATGCGTAACGGCGCGCTGGAATTGGAAACCATTGAAGCGCGGCCGGTCATGGCGGAAGGGAATATTGTCGATCTCGCGGTTGTGCAAAAAAATCGCGCCCGGTATATTATTGAAAATTTTATGATCGTGGCTAACCAGACAATGATGTGGTTTTTGGAAAAAAATAATTCGCCGCTCATTCAGCGTGTTCTTAAAGAGCCGGAGCGCTGGGACAGGATCGTCGGTATCGCCGATGCGTTGGGAGAGACGCTGCCGGTCAGCCCGGATGCGCCGGCCTTGTCGGATTTTCTGGTCCGTCGGCACAAAACGGATCCCGAGCGGTTCCCTGATCTGTCGCTGACGATCATAAAATTGATCGGCTCGGCAGAGTATATGCTGGCGGAACCGGGAAAGACCACGCAGGGGCATTTTGGTTTGGCGGTCCAGGATTATATTCATTCCACCGCCCCCAACCGGCGTTATGTGGATATTATTATTCAGCGGCTTATCAAGGCGGTCCTTTTGGGCCAGCATATTCCGTACACGAAACGGGACCTTAACGATCTCGCATTGTGGTGCACAGAGCGGACCCAGGCCGCTAAAAAAGTCGAACGCTTTATGCGCAAGGTCGCGGCGGCGGTCCTGCTGCGCGAGCGGATCGGAGAAATTTTTGATTCCATCGTTACCGGGGCTTCTGAAAAAGGGGTTTATGTGCGA
>MHGP01000037.1:8369-9168 GCA_001805615.1 Omnitrophica WOR_2 bacterium RIFCSPHIGHO2_02_FULL_48_11 | reverse complement strand
CGAAAAAAACATATCGGCAAGCCACGCGAAAAGCATAGAAAACTACGTGAAGCACATCAAGGAATTCGCGGGACTTATAAAGATAATCAAGACGCCCCAGAGGGAAACAGGCGGTGACCTGCGTCATATAATAGACAAAGCCCGCCTGCACGGCCAAAAAATAGTTGTTGCATACGGCGATAACATGACGGAGATAGACATCGCCGGTATGCTGAAATACCACGATGCCTGTAGAATGAAGACTGGAACAGCCGCCACTGTAGCGCTCTTTGAAGTCCCGAAAGGGGACGTATCCAGATTCGGAATCGCGGAAGTGGAAAAAATGTCGGGATGCGACATTGTAAAAAGCTTCGTGGAAAAACCCGCTTCGTCCGGCTCCAATCTGGCAAATACTGGATATTACGTTCTGGAACTTTCGGAAGTTTACGGGGTTTTGCCTGAAGGCAAAGAGAAAGTGGAAAGATCTGCGTTTCCGGCTCTGGTAAAAAGCAGGAAGCTCGCGGCCTTCGTAACCAAGCTTCCATTCTGGATAGATATAGGCGACATGGAATCCTACATCAAAGCCGAAAAGACTGCCCTGCAAGGCACCATAATAGCGCCTCCTGCAAACGATATAAAAGCCGGTGGTAAAAATTGAAAGCCGGCCATTTCGTGTATAAGTGGCTGAATCCTTCAGAGACTTTCATATATTCGCAGGTGAAAAACGCGAAGCGATACACTCCCGTTGTTCTCGCTGCTGAAGTTGCGCAATGCTCCCCTGAAGCGAAAGTATATTCGCTCAATACAGCCGAAAGAATTG
>MHGP01000037.1:7632-8344 GCA_001805615.1 Omnitrophica WOR_2 bacterium RIFCSPHIGHO2_02_FULL_48_11 | reverse complement strand
GACATAGGAATTCTGCATTCTCATTTTGGAATAGCCGGCCGGGCCATTTTAGGCGTGAAGAAGCGGGCGGGAATTCCCATGGTCACGTCATTCTACGGATATGACTGCTACAGTTTCCCGCGAAAAAAACCTGATGTGTACCGGGCACTATTCAACGAAGGTGAGCTTTTTCTGGCGCTCGGCAGCCGGATGAAAGAACGCCTTGTTTCCCTCGGTTGCCCTGAGGAAAAAATAAGGATTCATCATATCGGAGTCAAAAATGAAAAATACGTTCAGAGGAAAAAGAAAGCCAAAATAATTTTCCTTGCAGTTGCAAGGTTCGTGGAAAAGAAAGGCCTTGAATACGCAATAAAGGCGTTCCTTGAAGTAAGAAAAAACGTGAAATGCGAACTAAGACTGGTTGGCAACGGTCCGCTGGCAGGCCGGCTGAAAAGCATGGCAGCCGGGCATCCTGACATAAAATTCATAGACAATTTTTCTTCGCCCGATCCCAGAGGCATTGTTAGGAACGAAATGCTTTCCGCGGACATCTTTGTGCTTCCCAGCATTACCGCGTCAGACGGAGACATGGAAGGCACGCCTGTTACGCTCATGGAAGCATCAACACTTTCCCTGCCGTGCATATCCACGCTCCACAGTGACATTCCAGAAATAATCACTGATGGAAAGACGGGCTATCTCGTTCCTGAAAAGGACGTGGCGAAACTGGCCG
>MHGP01000037.1:0-7617 GCA_001805615.1 Omnitrophica WOR_2 bacterium RIFCSPHIGHO2_02_FULL_48_11 | reverse complement strand
AGAATTCAACGACCAGGCGCAGGCTGCCGGGCTTGAAAATCTCTACGATTCTGTTCTTCGCGTTAGGCATTATAGTTAACCCTGTAAAGATTCCGGATATGATTTACAGGGTTCACATATAGTTCCCAAGGAAGTAATACCTTGCCTGTTTCCTTGGAGAACTATAAAAGGCTTATTATTACCTTTACTTATGGAAGTCGTTATGCTGTGCGGCGGCAAGGGCATGAGGATGCGGCCGCACACCGAGAATGTGCCCAAGCCAATGATGAACGTCGGCGAGATGCCTATCATGGAGCACCTGATGAAATATTTCTCGCATTTTGGCCACAACGAATTCATTGCCTGCCTCGGCTATAGAAAGGATGCCGTAGAGGATTATTTTAGGAACAGCAAATGGGACATAAAACTCGTGGATACAGGGGAAGAAACGTCAAAAGCCGGAAGGCTGAAAAAAGTCGCGCAATTCATCAAACGAGACGTTTTCTTTCTGGCTTACGGAGACGACCTCTCTACGGTGAACGTGCAAGACCTTTATGCATTCCATAAAAAAAATAATGCGTTGGTGACTGTAACGGCAGTGAGGCTCGTGTCACCTTACGGCATAATAAAAATAGACAGCACCGGAAAAATAACTGATTTCAAGGAAAAGCCCGTGCTTGACCATTACATCAACGGCGGGTTCTTTGTAGTGGACAAGTCTGTGCTTGACATGATGAAAGACGGAGAAGACTTGGAAAAAGACATTCTTCCAAGAATAGCCGCCATGGGCAGGCTTTATGCCTTCAGGCACGACGGCTTCTGGGCAAGCATGAATACTCACCAGGACAATATAATGCTTAACGATCTTTGGAGCAAGGGCAAGGCGGAATGGAAAGTATGGAAGGCTTGAATATTCTTGTGACCGGCGGCAACGGCTTCCTCGGATCATGGCTGTCCAACGCATTGGCTTCCAAGGGTTTCAAAGTCTTTGCCCTGTTTGACAAGGATAACCCTGGCACTGTCTTTGATCCCGGACTTGCAAAGGCTATAAAAGGCGATGTCCGGGACTTGGCATTCGTGAAAAAAACCATGAAAAAAAACGGGATACGCATCTGCGTGCATCTTGCCGCCCAGACTATAGTTTCGGAGGCAAACAAAACCCCCGTAGAAACCATGGAAACGAACATTCGTGGCACGTATAACGTCCTAGAATGCGCACGGCTTCTGGGCGTGAAAGTGATATTGGCGTCCAGCGACAAGGCGTACGGCCGTCAGAAGATATTGCCGTATACCGAAGAAACGCCGCTTAGGGGTCTTCATCCTTACGACGTTTCCAAGTCATGCGCCGATCTTATAGCTCAGGCATATCATAACACATACGGATTGCCCGTGGTCATAACGAGGCTCGCCAATATCTTTGGAGGCGGAGACATGAACATCAGCCGCATAGTGCCTTCCGCTGCCATGTCTATAGCGCGGAACGAAGCGCCGGTAATAAGAAGTGACGGAACGCCTGTGAGACAGTACATATACGTGGAAGATGCCGTACGGGCATACATGAAAATAATAGAGAAAATTGATGATGTTGCCGGCGAGGCGTTCAATTTCGGCTCCTCAAAGCCGATGACTGTTTATGATCTTGTAAAAACGATGATGAATACAGCAGGCATGAAAGGCGAACCGATAGTCAAAGGAATACCGATAAAAGGCGAAATCCATTCGCAGTATCTTTCCAGTGATAAAGCGCTCAAGATGCTCGGATGGAAGCCGGTCTTTGCCTTTGAAGATTCGCTGGAGAAAACGATAGTATGGTACAGGAATTACGCGGGTGCCGGAAATGGATAGGGTTCTTATAACCGGCGGGCTCGGCTTTCTCGGAAGCCATCTTGCGCGTGAGCTTACCGGCACGGCTGAGATACTGATACTCGACGAAGGCAAGTCCGAAGAAAGGATAATGGACATACCAGGAAGCCTGCGTGTACAGAAAATGGGGTTGACTGATCCCGCACTCAAGGCTGCGGTAAAGGATTTTGAACCGGATACCGTATTTCATCTCGGCGCTTTCACGCTGCCGTACAGGGAGAAAAGCTTCCTTCGCACGAGCATGGAATCCAACGTCTTTGGCACCCTTTCCCTTCTCGAATCACTGGAAAATATTGGCGTAAAGAGCTTCGTATATGCTTCCAGCTCCGAAGTATACGGTTCTGCGAACAAGGCGCCCTTCAGGGAAGACATGGTGCCAAGGCCGACTTCACCCTATTCCGTAGGCAAGCTGGCAGGGGAGCACTATTGCATGCTTTATCACGACACTTACGGTTTTCCTGCGGCAGTATTAAGACTCTTCAACATCTACGGCCCATGGCAGACCCCCAACAGGATAATACCTGAACTCATAGTCTCGTGCCTGAAAAAGCAAACGTTCCGCATGACCAAAGGCGAGCAGACAAGGGAATTCAATTATGTAAAAGACATAGTCAGGGCCCTCATTGCAGCAACGGCGGAAAAGGCCACAGGCGAGATAATCAACGTGGGCTGCGGAAAGGGTGTTGCCATAAAAGACGTAGTTGCCAACATACTTTCCATGATGAGCAACCCAATAAACGTCGAAGCATCTTTGCCTTACAGGGACAACGAGATATGGCAGATGCATTCGGACAGCACTAAAGCCCTAAAACTTCTGGGCTGGAAATCCCTGTATTCCATCGAGAACGGGCTGCAGGAAACCGTGGAATGGTACAGGAAGCGGTGGAACTCAAACAGGAGTTCCATATGTTTTGGGGGTGTATGACCATGAGAAATGTTGCGGTCATTTACGCTCTGCCGGAAAAATACGCGACTTCCATAAGGTTGTCAGGGCTCTTTGCGGAAAGGGCAAAAAAAATAATCCAGCCGTGGTGGCCGTCATTCTTTCCGATGAAGATCGTCATGATTGCAAGGCAAGCAGTTGTTTCCCTTCTGACGATAACCGCCAATGAAGTAATTTACGCCTCCGCACCTCTCGCCGCTTCCGCAATTCCCGCAATCATCGTCAAGAAGCTCAAAGGCAACATACTTATCGCGGACTGGGACGACGCCTTCATGGACTTTACCAAGCAGATGCCGTCAATCCTAAGCCCGCATTACTGGGAACTGAAGTGCCTGAAGATCGCTGACAAGGTCGTGGTCGTCAGCAGAAAACTAGAAGAAATCGCCGTTGCCATGAAGGGGCGGAAAAACGTCCTTTACCTTCCCAACGGCGTGGACACCATAAAGTTCGCAGACCGCGGGAACGCAAAGAAACCCGGGTTTGTCGTGGGCATAATTGGATATGTCGGCAAGATGGGCAAAAAGTTTGCTTATCAGGAAATGGCGGAGATGGCGGGGCGGATAAAGGATGCCGACTTCCTCGTTGTGGGCTATGGAAAGGGCGTCCGTGATTTCAAGAAATATGTGAAGGCGCGCGGGCTGAGCCCCAGATTTCGTTTCGTGGATTACGTGAAGCACGAAGAGGTGCCAAAATACATAGCGATGATGGACATATGCCTAGTGCCGTTCGGCGATTTCTTCACTTCGCAAACGAGAAGCTCCGTGAAGATGAAAGAATTCATGTCCATGGGCAGGGCAATTGTTGCCACGCGCATAGGGGAGAATATAACCGACCTTGATAACGGCAGATGCGGGATGCTTGCAGCAGACTCGCAGGACTTCATAACAAAAATAAAGGCTCTTCAGAGGAGCCCCTTACTTAGGCGCGAACTGGGGCGCAGAGCCCGGGAAAGGGCGGAAAAAATCTACGATTTCAGTATTCTTAGAAAAAAACTATACGATTTCCTTAACACGATAAACTGAAACGTTGCCCGATGAATATATTCTTTCTGCAACGCTGCCGGCATGGCTGCCCTGCATCACTATATAGCTGATATTCCGTTCTTGCAGTATGCCATAGTTACCGGAAAGAAATTCGTCGTACGCTGCAAGCGCCCCGGGATCCGGCAAAGGCGCGCCGGTCAAAGATCTTTTTTCCGCGATATAAGGCACATATCTGCCTATGCCGGGCTCTGCAAGCACAGTGCCTTGGGACTGGGAGCGGAGGAAAAGAAGCGATTCGTAAACATCGCGGTCCATCGTAGACGTGACAACCGCCCCGTTATGCCCCCAGAAAAGCGCAAACGACGGCAGTGACAGGGCCACGACTGCCATGAACGCAAATTCCGGACGGATTTTCAGCCTTGATGCTACGCCGACCAAGCCTATGCCTGCCATCATGGACAACGGAACCCAGTACATCACAAGCAGCTTCGAGACGTCTATGCCCTTGATCGCTGCCTGAAGAAATATGCCTGCCAGCAGCGCGGCTGCCCATTCACAAAGGAACTTCCTGTGTCCTTCGCCGAAAAACCCTTTGCGCGAAACAGCATATCCTGCCAAAAGAACGGCAATGCCGGAATTTATGAGAACCGTCAGTATGAAGGCTTCCGGTGCAAGTATAGGCGTCGCATAAAAAGCAGAGAGCTTCAAGTAAGGCACTACGTTCATGGAAATAAAATACATCCATGGAAGAAGCGCAGCCAGTGAGGGCGCAACGACCTTCAATGAAACGCGCAGGCTGCCAGTAAACAACGAGTATGCAATTATCATGCAGGAGAAAAGCACGCCTGCAATAGGATAAACAAGGAATGTAAGAAACATCAATGTCGTAGTTGTGCGGTTTCTACCTTCAAGTAACGCAAGGAATGCAGCGTAGCCTGTGAAAAGCGTAAAGGTCTGGTAAAGCGCCGCACTTGTCATCCATCCCCAGAAAAGATTGCCCAGCCCGGCTTCAGTAAACCTGCCAAGCGTGCTTAGCGGAAAATACAACAACCCGCCGATGCCGTTGGCGAAGAGCAGAATGGGAAACGCATACTTCCATTCCCCGCCGGGAAGCAAACGCTGCATGATTTTCAATATTATCGCTAAATATGCAAAAGTAAAGAGCGCGTTGAGTAATATCATGACGATCCACGGATCAATGCCCGTGGCAAGCCATACTGCAGTGACAGGAAGAAACGCAAACGCCGATCCGAGCGTCACGTCCGTAAAAATGCTTACGTCGGGCCCTGGCCACGGCGTGGCAAGCCCCCACAGCGCCGATTTCACGGTTCCCAGATAGGTTCCATCCGTATCCGCAATCAGAACTGTGTTTTCCGGCAATGCCGCAAGCTTATATGCGTAATGCCCCGGAAAAAGCAGCAATGCATAAAGTAAAGCCAATAGTATGTATTTCCGGTCTTCCATTTTTCTGGTTATAGTGTAAAGTTTAAAAGGATGGCAGCATGCGATTAATAATGCGCATAATCGTTTCCCATTCCGAGGCGCCGTGGTCTCTGGGAGAGTATTGCATGCGGGCATTGGCCAAGCTCGGCCACGACGTGATTCCGCATGATTATCTCGCCACCGCCCATAGATACGGCATGCCGGGCCACGCCGTTTCCAAGCTGCTGGCCGATGCCCTGCCTAATAGGAGGCTCCTTTCACTCGCAAAAAACGAAAAGCCAGATATAGTCCTTGTTCTAAAAGGCGAGGTGCTCGAGCCATCCACCATCGGATCGCTGAAAAAACGCGGCATCAGGACCGCGAATTGGTGCATGGATTCACCTTTCCATCCGTTGTACTCCTCGTCAAAAGTCGTCAAAAGCATAAAGCTCTATGATTCTTTCTTCACTCCTGTCCGCGACATGGAAAAACGACTCCGGTCTCTGGGATTCCCAAACGCCAGATTTCTGCCCTTTGGCTGCGACCCGGAAATCCACAGGCCCGTGGAGCTTTCTCAGGCGGAACGCGAAGTCTTCGGGAGCAACGTGTGCTTCATAGGCACTTATTATCCGGAAAGGGAATCCCTGCTTTCGGGCATGGAAAAATTCGGGATGAAGATATGGGGCAACGAATGGCAGAACTGTGAAACCGAAGCTCTGAAAAAATGCGCCATGATGCGCCCTGCCAACGGCCTTGACATGGCCCGCGTGTTCAGTGCCTCCAAGATAGCAATAGGCACTCACCAGGAGCAGTCCATGGGAAGCCTGACCATGCGCGCTTTCGAGGCGCCGGCATGCGGCGCATTCATGATCGTGGACGACAAGCCGGATCTGCGCCTCTTCTACGCGAAGAACGAGATGGCGTCTTATTCGACGAAAAACGAACTGCTGAAACTTGTAGACTATTACCTGCACAACGAAAAAGAACGGAAAATAATGGCGCAAAGGGCAAGGAAGAAAGCCGTTCAGAAGCACACTTACATCCACAGAATGAAGCAGATGCTCAAGGAACTGGAATAATTTTTTACTTTTCAAGCAGCCTGTCGTTTATTATCAAGGCGTCCAAGCCCGATTTTCTGAAAGTATTCAC
The DNA here is from genome assembly GCA_001805615.1 of Omnitrophica WOR_2 bacterium RIFCSPHIGHO2_02_FULL_48_11. GTDB lineage: Bacteria > Omnitrophota > Gorgyraeia > Zapsychrales > GWA2-47-8 > 2-02-FULL-48-11. The sequence continues at coordinate 1,278 of MHGP01000037.1, read as the reverse complement.
GGCATCCTGCGGAGTGCATACTATCGGCTCGCCCGCAAGATTGAAGGACGTGTTCATGACCACGGGTATCTTGAATGCCTTGATAAGATCGTAGTATCTCCTGTTCTGGTTCCTGTTCACGGTCTGCGGCCGCGTGGTGCCGTCCACATGAACGACTGCCGGGATTTCTTCTGCCCTCTTTGCCCTGAATCCTATAATCATGTAAGGTGATTTTTTCGCGTTCTCAATATACAGATTCGCCTTATCTTCCAGCATTGAAGGCGCGAAAGGTCTCCACGATTCCCTGTACTTGACCTTCCTGTTCACTATGTCTTTCATGTTCGCATTTGTCGGGTCTGCAAGTATGCTTCTGTTGCCCAGCGCTCTTGGGCCCCATTCCATTTTCCCTTGGAACCATCCTATGACCTTGCCTTTTTCAAGCAGTGTAGCAGCCGTTTGCGACGGATCAACTTTCTCGCCTGCAATAAAATCATACTCAGGTCCGTAATATATCGTGTCAATTTTCTTTTTCTCTTTCTGAAATTCCAACGCCGTGCCCACGGCAAGCCCGCTGTCCCCGGGGTTAGGGTACACGAATACGTCATAGCCCTTTTCCACAAGAAGCATGTTCGCTTTGACATTCAGTCCCACGCCGCCGGCTATGCATATATTTTTCGTCCCTGCCAGATCAGCCGCCCTGTCGCAAAGCTTGACAACTTCGCTTTCGAGTATCTTCTGGGCCGTAAATGCCATGTCCTCTTTTTTATGTTTTGCCGCAAGCGCCTTCATCTTCTCCATGTTGCGATAGTACGTGTCCCACCTTTCCATTTTCCACAGGTTTTCCAGTTCCTGTATGTAATTGCCGCCGTAAGGCGCAAGACCCATGGTCTTCCATTCGCCATCGTTGAACTGAAAGTCCAGTGCAACCGTAAGCCCGCCGTAGAAAAAGCCAATGCTTCTTCTTATGTCGCAATATTCAAGCGGCTCTATTTCGTTGCCGTGCCCAAAAAATATGCCGCCTGAAACGGCCTTTGCGTGGTCCGTCCCTGCGCCATCCATTACTATTATTGCTGCCTTGTTAAAAGACGAGCTTCCGAAAGCGCTCCTTGCATGGCTAAGTTCATGTGGAACAAAGACAGTTTTCTTGAATTTCTTCAGGTAAGCAGGGACATTCGTTTTTAGCGCCTTCTCTTTCAGATAAAATGGCACGTGAAGAAGATTGCCGTAATGATTCCCGATGTTATAAAGCGGGTTTGGCCTGTTCTCGGAAAGCGTGACTTCAATATCTCCGGGATTGAG
>MHGP01000036.1:19539-28655 GCA_001805615.1 Omnitrophica WOR_2 bacterium RIFCSPHIGHO2_02_FULL_48_11 | reverse complement strand
ATGATTTAAAAGGCACGTTATACGTTTTCAAAACATTGACCACTTGCGCCGAAAAACCGCACATCGGCGCATCCGGCGTGCCTTTCATATACAGCATCACTTTGTTTCCCTTAACATCTTTTTCGATCTGTTCTCGTGCTGATGACATATTGCCTCCTTTATAAGCTAAAATCCGTATTTTACTTTTTCTTCATTCCATTTTTGCGGGGTAAATGTTTTAAGTGCCAAGGCGTGCACCGCTCCGGCCAAGGCCTGCTTAAGCGGCTGCATCACCATCTGGTGCTGCTTGATCAGCATCAGACCTTCAAAGGCTGGACTGATGACAAAGGCCTGCAAATGCTGACCGTCATTCATCGGATCCAAAATAAAGGCCTGCGCATTGGGGATCGCCGCTTCGATCGTTTGTTTGATCTGGTTAGGGGTCATCGCTGATAATTTCTCTTGAGCCATTGGATAATATCATCCGACTCATAGAGGGCCTTGCCGTCGATAACCAGGCAGGGGACTTGCGTTTTGCCGCCGATCTTAAGAAGTTCTTGGCGGTTCTTGGGATCACTGAGCGTATTTTTTAAAGCAAGCGTTATAATATTTTGCTGCATAAAGCGCAGAACCTTTTGACAATAAGGACAGCCGTCCATGTAATAAAAGGTCAATTGGGCCATGCGGTTTCTTTCTAATCTTTGATCAATTGTTCGACAAACTCAATGACATCGTTTTCAAGGTGCTTATTATACAGCTGATTCATTTCTTGTAAACAGGTGGGTGAGGTGACGTTGACTTCAATCAAATAGTCGCCGATAATGTCGATCCCCACAAAATATAATCCCAAGCGCTGTAGCTGCGGTTTGATCTCTTCAATGATCTCCCGGTCCCGGTCGGTGATCGCGGCAGGGTGCGGTTTTCCACCGGCAAAGAAATTGTTGCGGTGATCTTCGGCGGAATGCACGCGCAAGACCGCGCCCAACGGTTCTCCGTCCAAAAGTAAAATCCGTTTATCGCCTTGCTGCGATTGCGGGATATATTGCTGCAGAATAATATCCCGGCTCCAGCGGGCGGTCAGTGTCTCGAGGATCACATGGGTATTCGTGTCGCCCTGTTTGATCTGAAAGACCGATTGTCCGCCGTAACCGTCGGTCGGCTTGGCGATGACATGCTTTTCCGTTTTCAAAAAATCCAAAAGATCTTCTTTCTGCCGGCTGATCATGGTCCGCGGGATGAGCGAGGTGAATTGCGTTACCCAAATTTTTTCATTCACCGTGCGGATCCCGTGCGGGCTGTTGATGATCGGCATGCGCCGGGTCAATTTATCCAGAAACCAGGTGTTGATCAAATATTGCTGATCAAAAGGCGGATCATTGCGGATAAAAATGGCATCGATCTCGTCCTCGCACAAAATAACTTCTTCTTTTTCGATAAAAGGCTGTTCTTTGTTCTGCTGCGGGACAACCGGGATCGTATCAAAGAACAATTGCCCCTCGCGCAGCGTGATGCCCCCATCGGGAAGGTAAAAAATTTTATGCCCTTTGCGGTGCGCTCCCAGCATAAGGATAAACGTTGTGTCTTTTTCCATGATGACTGTTTCCAGCGGGTCCATTAAAAAAATAAAGTTCATGGCATTTCTCCTAACATCTTGTTTTGTGCTTCCAGCTGAATGATCTCCCGGTGGGCGGCAATGCCGGCGATTCGGGCCAGGATACGATAAACGTCAAAAATATTCAGGTCATGATGGATCCCGCATTCCCCGTATTTTTTTAAATGCGGGCACATTTTTTTAAACCCCATCCCTTGCGAGTTAAGATTCTCCCGGCTGGTCTTTTCGGTATTCGTGCGGTAAAAACCGCCGATCACATTGTTCTCGATCTGATAGATCACCACTTCGCTGACTTTTTCATCGATATTATAGATCGTGGGAACGCCTTCTTGAACCAGAAAACGGGAAATGACTTGTCCGCCCTTGCCTTTGTAGAGATTGTTTCTTGCTTTGCGGTTCATGGTGAGGATGTCCTTGGCGTCCTCCACGGGAAAAACCCCCATCCCGTACGTCCCGGAATCAGCCTTTAAAAAGACAAATGGTTTTTCAATAATTTTATGCTCTTGATATTTTTTACGGACATTTTCCAGGATCGAAGCGGTGGCTTCGCTTAGACGTTTACGATCGCTCTCTTCATTTACATTCACATTGTCCACCACTGTATACGCGCAAGAGAACAGCCAGGGGTCCAGCTCGACGATCTTAGCAAACTCCTGGATCAGATCTTGGGTGTGGCGAAAGTGATGCGATTTGAGCCGTGAATGCCAGCCGGCCTGGATCGAAGGATAGATCGGGATCTTGGAATTTTTTAAAATTTCCGGAATACCGGTGGTCAGATCATTGTTCATGATGATCAAATCAAAATCTTCGCGGTCCGCTTCCAGGTTCTCCAAAATACGTTTGAAGCAATGGATCTTGACCGTCTGGCCCGTGGCGGTTTCCAACTCGACCGCTTTGGCGCTTTCACAAAACGCCGGTTGAATGGAAAGGAATGTCGCGATCTTTGTTTTAAAACCGGCTTGCTCAATGATCTGCTGCAGGATGCGGATATTTTCCAGATACCAGGTGTTGCGCGTGTGTTCCTCAGCCACGATGAGGATCTGTTCGCATTTGGGAACACGTTTTAAGATCGCCTGCCGCATCAGTCCTACCGCATCCGCCAGCCCATGTTCGCAGACATTATTAAACCCACCCGGAAAAATGTTCGTATCCACCACGGCCAGTTTAAATCCAGCATCACGGATATCCACCGAAGAATAGAGAGGGAGTTCCTTGGAGCCTTCGTAGGTGCGCAGCCAGGCATGAATTTTTTCCTGCCTGGTTTTGACCTCTTCCAGACAGCAAAAATCAAAATTGTAGGATTTAGTTGTTTTAGTTGGGGGCATAATTCACCTGCAAAGAGAAAACATTATCCTATAAATGCCGAGTGTTGTCGAGAAATTTAAAGCGGGGAAGGTGAGGGTTTGGAAAATTTTTGAACGATCAGGCTGCCGATGGCATCGCCTTCGACATTGACGGTGGTGCGCAAGGCGTCGAGCGGGCGGTCGATCGGCAGAAGCAGGGCGATCGCCTCAACCGGCAGGCCCACCGACTGCAGGACCATGATCATCGTGACCATGCCGGCGCTGGGGATCCCCGGGGCACCGATGGAGGCCAAGATCGCCATAAAAAACACGATGATCTGCTGGGTGATATTTAAATCGATCCCGACCAGGTTTGCCACAAAAAGGGCCGCCATCGCTTCATACAGGGCGGTTCCGTCCATGTTGACAGTTGTTCCCAAGGGGACGACAAAGCCGGCGATATTTTTATCCACTTTGAGATTGTTCTCGATGCAGTTCAGCGTGACCGGCATGGTGGCTGAACTCGAACTGGTGGAAAATGCCGTCACCAGGGCCTCTTTCATGTGATTAAAAAAATACAGCGGTTTGATCCCGGTAAAAAAATAAAGGATCGCCGGCAGGACCACCAGCCCGTGAAAAAGCGTGCCGCCCACCACCACAAGGACAAATTTCCACAAAGCCTGCAGCACGCCCACATTTTGCGTGGCGATCAATTTTGCCAAAAGCGCCATGATACCGATAGGCGCAAGTTTCATGATCCAATCAACGATCAGCATGACGATCTCAAAGGCTTCGGCCAAAAAATTCTGCACTGTCTTCACGCGGTCGTTCAATTTGACCATGGCCGCTCCCAGGAAAATGGCAAAGATCACCACCGCCAAAATTTCTCCCTTCGCCATGGCCGCGAGCGGGTTCATAAATAAACTCCCCAAGAATGTCTTGAAAAACTGCGCGAACGTCATCTGGTCCATATTGCGAAAAGACTGCACCGCATCCTGGAACATGACGGTTTCAACACCCACACCGGGTTTAAAAACATTCGCCAAAATGAGCCCCAAAAGGACCGCCAAGGCCGGTGTGCATAAGAAATAAATCATCGTGATACGCCATACCCGTCCCATTTGCGCGTGGGCACGAAGGTTCACAATCCCAAGCGTGATCGAGGTAAAAACCAAGGGAATAAGGATCATTTTAAGAAGATCGACAAAGATACGGCCCAGCAGGTCGCAGATGTAGATTAAATTACGCGGGAAGGGGGAAGTCTGGCCTAATTGATTGAGGATCAATCCTAGGACGATCCCGATGGCAGCGCCGATAAAAATCTGACTGTTAAGAGATAATTTCTTAATCATTGGTTTTATGTTACACTAAAAGCCGTTTTGAAAATAGCGATTATTCAACAATTTCACAATGCCAACCGCCGACGAAATACATAAAATCCTCGTTAAAGAACTTTCTGCCGTGCACGTAGCGGTGCAGGATAATTCTGCGCAACATGCCGGACATGCCGGGGCAAAGCAGGGCGGACATTTTTCCGTATTGATCATAGCGAAGAATTTTGAGAATAAATCCCTGGTGGAACGGCATCGGATGGTTTATACAGCGCTGCAGGAAAAAATGCAGCAGGGAATTCATGCCTTGGCGATCCAGGCCTTCACCCCTGAAGAATTTCAAAAACAAAAATGAGTTACGTTCGAAGTTTATAGCCGATCTTAAAAAGATAGACCGTGGCAAAGAAAAAGCAGACAGCCATGATGAAGGAAAAAGCGACGCAGGTATAGATCGAGACGTCTGAAACGCCGGTGACGCTGTAACGGAGCCCGTTCACGAAGTAATACATGGGATTGAAAGCAGTGGCCAGTTTGAGCGCCGGCGGCAGCAGGTCAACTGGATAAAAAACCCCGCCCAAAAACACCAAAGGCATGATCACGTAAATATTCCACATGGAGAGCATGCCGAAATCCTCCGCCCATAAAGCCCCCATCATTCCGGCACAGGAAAAAATGACCGCGATCATGATGACGAAATAAAATAATAAGATCGGATGAAAAATTTGCGGCGGTGTAAAAAGGCACGAGATCAAAAATACCCCGACCGCGACCACAAATCCCCGCATCACCCCACCGGCCAAAAGACCCAACACCATTTCAAAATAAGAGAGCGGCGAGAGCAGCACTTCTTGGATATGGTTATGCCAGCGCGCAATAAAAAGCGAAGAACTGGTGTTTTCATACGAGCTGGAGATCAAATGGATGGTCATCAGCCCGGGAAGAATGAACTGCAGATAGGACAAGCCCGTACTGCTTAAGTCCACGCGGCTGCCGATGGCGACACCGAAGATATACATGAACAAAACCGACGAGACCAGCGGCGGGAAAATGGTCTGGTTCGCCACGGAAACGAACCGCAATATTTCGCGTTTTGACAACGACAACGTTCCGATGGGATTATTGATCATATTTTTTGTCTTTTTTTAATTTATTCATAACGTACAAGAAGAACACGTTTTGAAGAGGCATCATATTTTAAGCAATAAAATTTTTCTCCGTCCCATCCTGCCGCAAGACGAAAATCGGTAATAAATTTATTTCCGGCTAATTCCAGTTTATCCCCCGATTGTAAATTGGTCATATAAGGAACCGATTTAATAAAAAAATAGATTTTTTCGCCCTTTAATGACCACTGCAGATTGAAAAGAGAGAAACTAAATTCATTATCAAGCTCATCCGGGAGGAGTGGTTCCTCAGTCCCTGTCTTATATAATTTGTAACCATTAGCACTCTTCAAGATAACCGATTGACCTCCAGGGCCTATTCGTGTTGCGTCATCATATTCAACGGCTCGGCCTGGTTTCTCCTGAGACAAGATTGATTTTATAAGAAGTATTTGCGGATTTCAAAAGAACAGTGTTTTCATTTATCCAAGCATAAAACTTTACAAAACCAGGTTTTAGTAATAAGGGAATATTGCGCGTGTTGCCTTCACCATCGCCGATAATCAATTCATCATGAGCTTCCTTGGAGTAGGGTTCTTTTAGTAACGCATAGCGTATTCCTACAAAATCATGTCCCTTGATTCCCCAAAGGAAGGAATTCATGTCCAGCATCTCATCCAAGCTTGTCTTTTGACCCGAAGCAAGATGATAAAAAATATTTCTGTCTTTGGTCCCAAGCTTAACGGCTAATTTAATTACTTCTCCATCGGGCGAAACATCAAAACTGAGAATCTTTTGGTTGCTTTCCAATATGATTTCTTGCAATTCTCCGCTCCGCCAATTATATTTCCAAAAATTAACGGGATAGTTAAATTGACTTTTACCAACGGAATATCCCGGATCTAAATCAAGCCAAAAACCTACCAGTGACAAAGCAGTACGCATTTTTTTCGATGCATCCGGAATAGTTATCTCGCGATTCTTATTCCAATAATGTATAGGTGAAACAAACCGGCCAGCCTGATACGTCATCAAAAAAACCGTATCGTTTCTAAGCCTAATGGAATGTACTGTTTGTCCTTTCGGTAAAGTATCTTCTAATTTTTCTAGATCGACAATGATCTGTTCTTTGAAGCCGTGCTCAGATTGTCCCTCAGAGGCGTCGAGTTTCACACAACCCGAAGTTATCAGAATAAAATACAAAAAATAAAAAATAAAAAAAATTTTATTCAATTGTTTTAGCACAACTTCTCCGCATTAATCTATTCCTGCCCCGTCACTTCGATAAAAACATCTTCCAGCGATTTGTCCTGCAGGACTTCTTTTTTATCGCCGATGCGCACAATGTGGCCGCGGTTGATGATGCCGATGGTTTTGCAAAGTTTTTCCGCTTCTTCCATATAATGCGTCGTTAAAAAGACCGTTTTGCCTTCTTTGTTGAGTTGCGCCAGATAATCCCAGATGAGAAATTTTAATTCCAAATCGCAGCCGGCCGTAGGTTCGTCCAAGATCAAAATCTCCGGATCATGGATGAGCGCGCGGCACAACAGCAAGCGTTTTTTCATGCCGCCGGAAAGGGCGCGGTGTTTGGAATTGCGCTTTTCCATTAACTGGAACCGGTCCAGCAGTTCGTCGGCCCGCCGGGAAGCGATCCAGGGCGTAATGCCAAAATAGCCGGCCTGATAAACCAACAGCTGGTGGATAGTCAGGAAGGGATCGAAATTGAATTCCTGGGCGCACAAACCCACGAGGCTGCGGGTTTGGGTATATTCGCGCGTCGTATCAAATCCGAAAATTTTAACATCACCGGACTGATAATTGGAAAGACCGGTGATCACGTTGATGGTCGTGGTCTTGCCGGCGCCGTTGGGGCCGAGGAAGGCAAAAAAATCGCCGCGCTTCACTTCAAAGCAGACATTGTCCAGGGCTTGAAACTTGCCGTAAAATTTTGTTAAATTTTTTATCGAGATGGCGATTTCGGAGTTGCGCATGATTATCCTTTTGCAGCAAGGGCATCCTTGGCTTTCCGAGCGGCGTTGCGGACGATTTCCGGCAAAGCGGGATGAATGTAAATCATGTTCAAAAGATCACTTAGTGTACCATCTTTGCACATGAATGCAATAAGCAGGTGGATCATGTCGGAGGCTTCGTCGCCGACGATATGCGCACCTAAGATTTTTTGTGTCTTGCGTTCGATCAAAATCTTACAAAAGCCGTGCTCGGATAAAAGCGCCATACCCATCGCGCTGCTTTTGTAAGGATTCAAGCCGACCACGTAATCCATGCCTTCTTTTTTAAGTTCATCTTCGGTTTTTCCCACGCCGGCCACCTGCGGATGGGTAAAGATCGCGTGGGGGACCGGCGGGTAACGGATCGGCGCAACATTTTTTTTCTCGAACACGGTCTGAAAGAGATATTCTCCTTCAAAATTGACCGAATGCCGAAAAAAATATTTGCCGATACAATCTCCCATGGAATAAATTCCCGGCACGGTCGTTTGTAAATGTTCGTCCACTTTGATGAAACCCTCTTCGGTCACGGCGATGCCGGTATTTTTTAAATTGAGCGTATCGGTATTGGGAACGATGCCGCTGGCGACCAAGAGCGCATCCGCGGTGATCTGGCGTTCGCCCTCAGTGGCGCTTTGATAAGTCACGGTGAATTGTGCATTGCGGTATTCGACTTTTTTAGGAACAGCCCCCAGATGGACCGTATGATATTTGGAAAAAACTTTGGTGAATTCTTCCGCCACTTGCGAATCTTCTTTGCGCAACAGCGTCCGCCGGACCAAAAAATCGACTTTGGTGCCGAGCGCGCCGTAGGCGTGGCCCAGCTCAACGGCAATGTACCCGCCGCCGATCACGATCATGGTGCGGGGGAGCTGCGGGTTGCGCAAGGCTTCCGTACTCGTCATAAACGGCGTTCCTTCAAGCCCGGGAATCACGGGGATCTGCGGCCGCGAACCGACCACAATAAAAATCTTTTCAGCCGTGAGCTGTTCGCCGTTCACTTCCACAACTTTGTTGGAAATAAAACGCGCCTGGCCGGCATAATAGGCGATATTGGGGTTCTTTGCATACCCGGCCGCGATGCTCGCTGAATCTGAATCAACCGTATTGGAAATACGATTGATCAGGTTAGCAAAATTGACGGAAAATTTAGGGTCATTGTGGATATCAAACTTGCGCGCCTCACGGATCTCAAGGGCAACGTCCGCCGGATGGATCAACATTTTGGAGGGAATACAGCCGCGGTTCAAGCAGGTGCCGCCGAGTTTATCTTTTTCGATGCAGGCGACCTTGAGACCCAAACGTGCCGCCGGGGAGGTGATCTTCGCACCGCCGCCGGAACCGATGACAATAACGTCATAGTTTTTCATGATTAAATTTATAAAAGAATTATTTGGTTACGGTAATGGCCACGCTACTCGTTTCGTAAAATGGTTAAGGTTACGTAACCATAGCCGTTTCCGATACGGGTCTCGTTGCCCTAACCATTACTGAGGTACTGAATAAGAATGTTCATCTAAAAATCGGTACAAACGACTGATGATCGCATCCAATTCTTCCAGCCGCATAATGTCCGCCCGCAGTTGCGCCACGTGCGGGATCCCGCGCAAATATCCGGCGTAATGTTTTCGGAAAGGGATAATACCCCCACGCACCCCTTTGTATTCAAACGATAATTTTAAATGCTCGATACAGATTTCAACCCGTTCCTGCAAGGTCAGGGGAGGGAGCAGTTCGCCGGTTTTCAAATAATGTTTGGCTTGTTTAAAGATCCAGGGATTGCCGATGGCGGCCCGGCC
>MHGP01000036.1:0-19510 GCA_001805615.1 Omnitrophica WOR_2 bacterium RIFCSPHIGHO2_02_FULL_48_11 | reverse complement strand
ACATGCGCTTAACGTCTTCGGCGGTCGCGACATCCCCGTTACCGATGATCGGCAGAGAAGTGACTTTTTTTATTTTTTCCAGCCAATTCCAATCGGCAAAACCGTCATGCGCCTGACTGCGGGTGCGGCAATGAATGGTCAACGCCTGAGCACCGGCTTGCTCGACCATTTTCGCGACATCGAGAATAACAATACTGTTTTCGTCCCAACCGAGACGTGTTTTAACCGTGACCGGCAGTTTGGTGCCTTGCACGGTGGAACGGACGATCGATTCAAATTTGGGAAGGTCACGCAATAATCCAGCACCCTCGCCACGTTTTACAACATCTTTGACCCAGCATCCGCAGTTGACATCAATGAAATCTGGTTTAAAACTTTCGGCAACCTGCGCGGCTTTTTCCATGGAAGTTTCTAACCCGCCAAAAATTTGAATCGCTACGGGCCGTTCGGCATCCGTTACCTTGATCTTCCGCAGGGCGGTTTTGGCGTCGCGGATCAGGGCCTCGCTGCTGGTAAATTCGGTATAAACCAGATCCGCGCCCATTTTTTTACAGATCAGGCGGAAAGGAATATCCGTGACGTCCTCCATGGGAGCGAGGGCGATGGGTTTTTCAATATCAATAGGTCCGATTTTCATGTTGGGTTTAGCCGGGGAAGGTTAATAAAATTTCCATGATTTGATCACGATTGGCGCCCTGTGCTTGCAGGTAATATACATAGCTATAAACAGCGGCAGCGCATATAATGAATTTGATCGAAAGATTAAATCGGTCTCCCATAAGAAACCAAATGTAAACCGTTATGAGAATTAAGATGCCTAACATGGATTTTTTATCCTGCCGCAAAAAATAGTTTAAAAACGCAAACGGGTTGCAATTTGTACCTCTAAAAAGTATACTATTTATTCAAAATTAGCAATAGGAAAGTTTTATGGCAATCATCTTGAATTCGGCTGACCCCGCCATCGTGCGCGGCATCAAAACGGTAGGGGTCGGTAAAAAAGGCAGCCAGGATTTAGACCCGGAATTGGCCCGTGAAATCGCGGAGGATATTAAGGCCGGGAAGATAAGTCCGGTCGCGGCCGGCGCTTTTTTCGGCGGACTGCTCAATAAAGGGGTCGCTCCCTCCGAGTTTATCCTGGAGCAGGCCTTTGCGCCCGGAATATTCCAAAACTCCCTACAGTTTATGAACGCCTTGGCACCGGATGCGCCGAAGGCGATCAAAAATATCTGTGTGCGCCTGCTGCAGAAGGAGCCCTTGGATTTTGCTACAGCATATCAACTGGGGAAATTTTTACTTTCGCAGGAACCGGGGGACGCGGCCCGCGGATTCGCCGTAAGCACCTTGCGCGTCCGTTACGAGACCGATGACGAATACGCCGGGATTTTAAAAAGTTTACAAGAAACCATAGCCGGACCTTTTCGCCAGCCTGTTGCGCCCGGAGATCCGCTTGTGCAATTGGCAGAACCGTTTGACGGCGTGGATCATTCCTATATCACCACACCGCTTTTGGCGCAGTATGTGCAAAGCCTGGGCTACCGGGTTATCAATTTAGTGGGCCGTAACAGCGGACCCAAGGTCGGGAATAATTTACTGGATTTGGCAAAGGCCTTGCAAATTCCGCTCGCGGCCGGCAATGCGGATTTAAAGAACAGCAAGCCGTCCTACGGCTGGTATTTCAATCAGGAAAATTTATCTGCGCCGCTCGATCATTGGGTGGAATTGCGCCGACAAACGGTCAAACGCCCGTGTTTCGCGACCCTGGAAAAATTTTTAAATCCGGCGCAGGCCCAAATTATTATTACGTCGGCCTTTCATCCACCGTACAGCGAAAAAATGACCACGGTTGCCGAACGGGCCGGTTTCCCGGCGAGTATTGTGATCCGCAACGGCCTCGAGGGAACGCTGGCCTTTCCCTTAATGCGGCCGGTAAAAATTCTCTGTTCCGCGCGCCAAAAGGACGGGACGTACCAGCGGGGAGAATTGACCGTGGATCCTGAAATGTATTTATCAGCGAAAATTGCCGTCGAAGAAAAACTCACTAACCCTTCACTCGCGGAAAATGTTAAACTTGTTCAGGAGTTTCAGCGCTCCGGACACACCGCCAATGAACTTTTTGACGCGCGGGTCAAAATAAGCTGCCAGGGTCTCAAATTAGCTTTGGATTGGGTTGCAAAAAATTTGGCAGCTTGAAAGGAATTTTATGCTTTGGGCAAAATGGGCAAGTGTTCTTATGTTTATCGGGGTGGCGCTCGGCGCGTTCGGTTCGCATGCCTTACGCGGCAAATTAAGCGAATACTCTTTGGAAATTTATAAGACCGGAGTTTTGTACCATTTTATTCATGCCCTCGGGTTGTTTGCCGTGGCCTGGTTAAGCACGCAGTTCACCGACCCTAAGATCACTTGGTCCGGGATCTTTATGATCGCGGGAATTTTTCTTTTTTCCGGAAGCCTGTACGCGCTCTCCGTTACCGGGATTAAAATGTTAGGCGCCATTACGCCATTGGGGGGATTGTCCTTTCTCGCGGCATGGGTGCTTTTATTCAGCGCAATCAAATGATCAAACAGAGCTCTAAAAAACGGATTTCCTTTTATACGTTCGGCTGTCGCTTGAACCAGGCGGAGACAGCGGTCATCAAAAATAGTTTTCAGGCCGGAAATTATCAGGTGGTTGACTTTGCCGAACCCGCGGATGTCGTGGTGGTGAATACCTGCACCGTGACGGAAAACGGGGACGCGGATACGCGCAAACTTGTTTCTAAAATTAACCGCCTGAATCCTCGGGCGCGCATCGCGCTCATCGGCTGTCAGGCGCAGATCCAAAAAGAAAAATTGGCCAAGCTGGCCAACGTTTACTGGATCGTGGGGAACGCGAAAAAATTTGACCTGGCGGAAATCCTGCAAGAGCTGGATTCTGTTTCCACACCCCAGGTGATTGCTCCGGCGATCCCGCGGGAAGCCTTTACGATCCCCGTGGCCGGCATTGACACCGATCACACGCGGGCGAATATCAAGATCCAGGACGGCTGTGATTTCTTTTGTTCGTTCTGCGAAATCCCGTATGCCCGCGGCCGGGCCCGCAGCCGGGAATTCCAAAATATCCTGGAGGAAGCCCGTCTGTTAGCCGCCGCCGGCCATCGCGAAATTGTTTTGACCGGGATCAATCTAGGGACCTACGCAAACGCCGAAAAAAATATCCTTCAGGTGATCGAAGAACTGGAAAAGATCGAGCAGCTCGACCGTATCCGTATTTCCTCCATTGAGCCGACCACCATTCCCAGAGAACTTATCCAGCGGATGGCCGGACCTTCCAAATTGTGCCGATATCTGCACATCCCTTTGCAAAGCGGGGAAGACCAAATTTTAAAACGCATGGCCCGCAAATATACCGTCAAGGAATTTACCGATTTCATGGAATATGCTAAGCAGACCGTTCCCGAAATTTGTATCGGAACGGATGTGATCGTGGGATTTCCCGGGGAGACCGACGAACATTTTGCCGCAACGTGCGAATTGCTGCGTATTTTGCCGCTGGATTATTTTCACGTTTTCAGTTATTCCAAACGTTCGTTGGCCCAAAGCCGTTCATTGACGGGAACCGTTCCGCAAAAAATTATCGAGCGGCGCAGCCAAATCTTACGCGAGTTGAGCCAGCGCAAACGAAGGGTTTTCTATGAAACACAGCTGGGCACGACCCAAAATGTTTTATTCGAAAACCAAAAAAACAGTTATTGGTTCGGCCTTACCGATCACTACATACGCGTCAAAGTGAGATCGCCGGAAAATTTGACGAATCAATTGCGGACCACACGTTTCGAACGGATCGACGGACAAACAGTTTTAGGCACCCTGAACGGATAAATATGCGTTTTTTTAAAATTACCCTTATCTTTTTAAGCCTTTTTGTGAGTCAACTGGCGACGACGGCACGCCCCGTCAACGCGGCAGAACCGTTTGCCGTCGTAGAACTTTTTACTTCCCAAGGCTGTTCCGATTGCCCGCCGGCGGATGCGCTGCTGCGCGCGCTCACCGAAGATGCGTATGCCTCTAAGGCCCGTATTTTTACTTTAAGCTTTCACGTGGATTATTGGAATAATTTGGGCTGGGTAGATCCTTTCAGCAGTGCGCAGTTTACGGAACGTCAGCGGCTCTACGCCAAGATCAACAAAGCCCGCACGGTTTACACGCCGCAGCTGATCATTAACGGCACGCGCGCCTTTGCCGGATATAATTATGATTTAGCGCAACAGAGCTTAAGCGAGGTCTTAAGCGAGCCGGCGGCAGTAGCCCTGGAATTGGAAATTTTTCCCGGCCGGGCCATCACCGACTCTCTGGAATTGTCTTATGATGTGACCGGTGCCGCGCCCAGCGACCTTTTGCATATTGCGCTTGTCGAACGCGGCTTGACCAGTGATATCTCAAGCGGAGAAAACGCGGGCCTGCGTTCAGCGCACCATAATGTGGTGCGCAGTTTTCAGACGATCAGTCTCAAAAAATCGCACGGCATGACCGAAATCAATATCCCGCAAGGAGTTGTACTTAAGAACGCATCGCTCATCGGCTTTGTGCAAAATCCCAATGACATGATCATTTCAGGCGCTGCCGGCCTTGACCTGGTCAACCCATTCGACGGTCCCCGGGTTAAAGCCCAGGGCCTGCTCAGGGTTGACACTGAGCGGCCTAATCTTAGCGCGCCATGAAGGGTGCGGCTAAACCGCCGAAGTGTCAATAAATAAGGGAATGTTGTTTAGACAAAAAAAAGAAGATATGTTATAAATAAAGTATGCAACTTCTAAAATTCATATTTTGTACATTGTTCTTCCTGGGAACGGTTGCGCCGGCCCAAGCCATCATGGTTCAATATATCGATGAGTACGGGAAAGTCCATTATGTGAACACGGACTATGCCAATGTCCCGCCAAAATATTATTACCAAGTCAAGGATCAAATTGAAAAAGCCGCTAAAAAGACAGATGCCGAAAAAGCAGCCGCCAATCCTTCTCCCGTAAAAACTCCTGAGCCAGAACCAACACCCGCTCCTCCGCCCATCGATCCCGAAGCTGAAGAAGAGACTAAAAAAGAGCCTAAAAAAGTCGAACTTTTTGTCGGAGCCGATTGCTCGCAATGTTATTTATTAGAGAGCGTTTTACGCCAACGCAAAATTGTTTACCAAAAATATGATATCGGGAGCGATCCCGGACGGGAGAAATACCACGAATTAGGCGTCAGGGAACTCCCCGTGACAAAAGTCGGCTCAAAGGTCATCCTTGGTTTCGATCTCAACGGCATTTTTACCGCTCTCAAAGAATAACACCCCACGTTCATGAAAAAACAGGGTTTCACCTTAGTGGAAGTAATGATTGTCATCATGGTCATGGGACTTTTGATGACGATCTTGGTGCCGCACGCCTTGCGGATACGCCTTCTGGCCAACGAATCTTCCGCCCAAGCTACGCTAAAAGCGATATCCGTCGCTCTGGAAAGCTACGCGAACGATAACGGCAGCAATTATCCCACGAACCCGGCATTATTATTGTCCGCCAATCCGTCCTATATCACGATCGATTATTTTTCGACAGTCAACAACGGTTATATTTTTACTCACCAGATCTTCGATCACAGTTATTTGATCACCGCAACCCCGCTGAACGCCAATTCGGGAAGCCAAATTTTTAGCATTGCAACGGGGGGATTTCTGGGGAGCGGAATTCCGCCGGCACCGCCCGCGCCTTAGACGATGATTAATTTCCGCCGAATTTTTAATACCCTCGATCCTATCCTCGCCGGATGGATGAGCCGTCACGGCCATTTGTTCCTGCGTATTTCTTTAGGGATCATTTTTGTCTGGTTTGGATTGCTCAAATCTCTGGGGCATAGCCCGGTCAATGATCTGGTGGCACGCACGGTGTACTGGTTTGACCCGGATGTTTTCATCCCCATCCTGGGTTGGTGGGAAGTTTTGATCGGCTTCTTTTTTTTGTTCCATCGTCTGATCCGGGTCGCTGTTTTTCTTTTGTTCCTGCAGATCGGCGGAACTTTCTTGCCGCTGGTCCTTTTGCCCGAGGTCTGTTTTCAAAAATTCCCTTTTGTGTTGACGATGGAAGGACAGTACATTGTTAAGAATTTATTGATCATCAGTGCGGCGATTGTCATCGGGGGAACGGTTCATCCTTCTTCAGAAAGCAACCGCGGGATGAAAGGTTAAAAAAAGCCGTTTCCGCAAAAAAGTTGGCATTTTAGAAATTTAGATGTAGAATTATGGCCTATGGGAAAACACATATTAATTGTCGATGATGACCGGACTCAGCTGACGTGGATGTCCGAGGCCTTGCTCAAAAAAGGTTACGAAGTCGACACCGCCGCCAGCGGCGTTTTGGCCATTCCTAAATTGAAAACCAACAAGCCGGATCTCATCATCACCGATGTCCTGATGCCGGAGATGGATGGTTTTCAATTCTACAAGGAAATCAGAAGAGAAAAACATATCGGGCACATCTTGGTTTTAACCGATAGAAAATTGATGGCTGATTCGTTTGCCGCGCTTGGCGCCGAACATTTTCTTGCCAAAACGTGCCGGCCTGAAGAACTTTACGCAAAGATCGAAGCCATCTTAGCTCTGCCGCCGGCTTTGATTCCTCCCGAACTCCCGGTGGATATCCTGCAACAAAAAACTCCACCGCCTCCGCCCGTCCAGTCATCAACCGCCGCTCCAGCGCCACAGCCGGTGATCCGTTCGAAAGCACAGCCGGATGAAGATGACGTCAACAAACAATTGATAAGAGGCAGTTTGATTGGCGGAGCGGTTATTGTCGGTATCCTTGCTTTCATCGTCGTTTCAGCGGTCCGCGGGTTTCTCAGTGCCAATAAAGAAAGTTCCATAGCTTCGCGGATGTACGAGTCAACACCTGAAAATTTTGATGAACCTGTCGATGCCGCCTTGAATGATGAGATCAGCAATCTCCTGGCAGAATGAAGGCCGTGTCCACTTTTAAAAAGGAAAATATATGAAGACATACAAAGTTATTTTGTACCAGGAAGGTCTCATCGGTTCGATGCTTTTGGGCAAGTCCAAAGTGGACCCGGTGCGCTTTTCGGCATTCTTGAACGAACACGCCAAGGACGGCTGGCGGGCCATCACCATGACCCGGGAACAGCGGCGGGCCTATCTCTTTTGGCAGGTGGAGGCCTTTGTGGTCATTATGGAAAAAGACGCTTAAAGGTCATTCATTGATGGGGCAAGCTAAGAGGAGGGAACTATGATGCGCTATGTGGCAATCTTTGATACGGTGATGATCGCTCTTTATACATTGCTCTTTATCATGCAGCTTTGGAATCAAACGTTCAGCACCGAAAATTTTTTTAAGATATCCGTCACCATGGGTATCTTGGTTCTGACGGTCACGGTAATCGGGCTTATCTACCGCGAATTCATGAAAGACAAAGAGCTCAAAAAGGATAATTACATAGGATAAACGAACGGGATTTATAGGGAATAATCCATAGAGGATAATATGTTTCCAACGCTCATGTCGAAAACTTTTTTTATTTTATCTCTTTCGCTGACCATGTGTTATGTCGGTGCGCAGTTGGCATTGAATTACTTTCGACAGGCCCATAGGGACGGGAAGAAATTTGTTACCGTCAAGACAACCCAGCACGGAGAGCAGGATTTAGTCGTTGATAAGGACCTGCTCATGAAAATATTCTGGCCTATCCTGGGGATCAACGTGGTGTGCTTTATCGGACTGATGTTCGCGCGGAATATTTTCCCTTTAAACATGGTCATGATGGGGCTTTTCACGCTTACGGACGGGATCACCTTAGGCATTGTGCTTATCTCGATCAACGAGAATCTGGCGATCAAGGTAGCCTGGTTAACCGCCGTCATAACACTGTTCGCCGGGACCATCGGACTCTACTCTAAAGTGGATTTTTCGTTTCTGGGTCAGGTTCTTTTTTGGTCCTTGATAGGCCTCATCGTCATTACTTTTATCAGAATATTTGTCAGTATCCAGGGCCTGGCGCGCCGGGTGATCGCTTTTATCGGGATCATGATATTTGTCGGTTATTTGCTCTATGATTTCAACAAAATCAAGAAATTAAGAAATTTGGCCGCCTTTAACAATTGGAATACGGCCTTAGACGCTTCCATAGACATTTATTTGGACATCATCAATTTGTTCCTGCAACTGCTTGATTTGCTTGGTGACGACTAATTTCAATTATGGCAAACCCGTCGATCTCTTTCCCTGAACCTGCCAGCGGATTCTTCTGTTAAGTGCACGTTTGCCCCAAAGTTAACCCCATCCCCCTGAAATAGTTGGACCATTTTAGGAACAACGGTATCCTCTAAAAAAATCCTCGCATTAATAAGATGGACATCTTTTTTAGAGTTTGTTACTATATTAGAATATTTTTGGTGCAATTTTCAATTCACTTTACAGCTAATGGATGGAACTTATGAAACGAAAACAGGTAACCATTGATGGAAATGAAGCCGCAGCATATGTAGCCTACCGAGTTAATGAAGTCATAGCGATTTATCCCATCACGCCCTCATCGACCATGGGGGAACTTGCCGACGAATGGATGTCGGCAGGAGTAAAGAACATTTACGGCACAATCCCGTTAATTCAAGAAATGCAGAGCGAGGGGGGTGCTGCCGGTGCCGTTCATGGAGCTTTGCAGACAGGCGCATTAACTACGACGTTTACGGCATCACAGGGTTTGCTGCTTATGATCCCCAACATGTACAAGATCGCGGGTGAACTGACCCCGACGGTCTTTCATGTGGCCGCTCGCTCGCTCGCCGCACAAGCCCTTTCAATTTTTGGTGACCACTCGGACGTCATGGCTGCTCGCCAGACCGGCTTTGCGCTTTTTTCGTCCGCGTCTGTACAGGAGGCCATGGATTTTGCCCTCATGGCCCAGGCCGCAACACTAGAATCGCGCATTCCTTTTTTACATTTTTTTGACGGCTTCCGTACTTCTCACGAAATTTCCAAGATCGAACAACTCACCAGTGAAGACATTGCAGCATTCCTTAATGAAGAGCTCATTGCGGCACACCGCGATCGGGCTTTATCGCCTGACCATCCGGTGATCCGCGGGACCACGCAAGATCCGGATGTTTATTTTCAGGCCAGAGAATCAACCAACCATTTTTATCAAGCCTGTCCCGAGATTGTACAAAAATATATGAATAAATTTTATCAATTGACCGGCCGGCAATATAAATTGTTTGATTATTTCGGTAGCCCGGACGCCGAGCGTATTATCGTCATTATGGGATCAGGCGCGGAAACCTGCCAAGATACGGTTGACAAACTGATGCAAGAAGGCGAAAAGGTCGGACTGATCAAAGTGCGTCTTTACCGTCCGTTCTCTGTACAACATTTTATAAAAACACTCCCTAAGACCACCAAAGTCATCGCTGTTCTCGACCGGACCAAGGAACCCGGAAGCACCGGAGAGCCGTTATATTTGGATATCGTAAATGCGGTCTTTGAAAACGGCACGGACAGC
Source organism: Omnitrophica WOR_2 bacterium RIFCSPHIGHO2_02_FULL_48_11 (assembly GCA_001805615.1). GTDB lineage: Bacteria > Omnitrophota > Gorgyraeia > Zapsychrales > GWA2-47-8 > 2-02-FULL-48-11. The sequence continues at coordinate 9,985 of MHGP01000036.1, read as the reverse complement.
GGATTTAAAAATATGCCGCGGATCATCGGGGGAAGATACGGTTTATCCTCCAAGGAATTCACGCCGGCCATGGTCAAGGGAATCTATGACGAGCTGGCAAAGTCTAAACCTAAAAATCACTTTACGATCGGGATCCGGGATGATCTCACCCACACAAGCTTGGATTATGATGAAGATTACACGATCGAAAGTCCTTTTGGCGTCCGCGCGATCTTTCACGGGCTGGGTTCGGACGGGACGGTCAGCGCCAATAAAAGTTCGATCAAGATCATCGGGGAGAACACGCCCAATTATGCCCAGGGATATTTTGTTTATGATTCCAAGAAAGCGGGCTCAGTGACGATCTCCCATCTGCGTTTTGGCCCCAAACCGATCCATTCCAGTTATCTCATCAGCCGCGCGAATTTTGTCGGCTGCCATTCTTTCGGTTTCATTGAAAAATATAACGTCTTAAAAGAGCTTGTGGAAGGCGGAGTCTTTCTGCTCAATACGCCGTATGAATATACCAAAACCTGGGATATGCTGCCGCGGGAGGTCCAACAGGAAATTATTGATAAAAAAATTCAGTTCTATGTCATCGACGGTTATGCCGTCGCGCGCGAAGCGGGGATAGGCAGTAAGATCAATACGATCATGCAGACATGTTTTTTTGCGATCTCCGGTGTCCTGGAAAAAGAAGAGGCGATTACGGCGATCAAGACCTCGATCGAAAAAACGTACCGGAACAAAGGGGAAGAAGTTGTTAAAATGAATTTCAGTGCCGTGGACCGGGCCTTGGAACATTTGCATAAGATCAAGGTGCCGCATTCGGCCACAAGTTCGGTCAAAAAATCTCAAACGGTTTCCGATAAATCCCCGCAATTCGTTCAAAAGGTAACCGCCAAGATCATCAGCCGCTGCGGCGATCAGATCCCGGTGAGCGCGCTGCCCTTTGACGGGACTTATCCGGTCGGGACAGCAAAATGGGAGAAACGCGATATCGCGCTGGAGATCCCGCAATGGGACGCCGATATATGCATACAGTGCGGCAAATGTGTCGCGGTCTGCCCGCATGCGGTCATCCGGACAAAAATTTATGAACCCGAACATTTGAAGAAAAGCCCGGCCACATTCAAGTCGATCCAAGCAAAAGATAAAGAATTCGAAGGTCTGAGTTACACGATCCAAGTGGCGCCCGAAGATTGTACCGGTTGCGGTATTTGTGTCGACATCTGCCCGGTAAAAAATAAAGCGGAAACACGCCTCAAGGCGATCAACATGGTGACGCAGCAACCTATTAAAAAAGATGAGATACAAAATTGGGATTTTTTTCTTAACATCCCGGAGCTCGACCGTGGCCGCGTTAAGCATACCACCATCCGCGGGGTGCAGGTCTTGGAACCGCTTTTTGAATTTTCCGGGGCATGTGCCGGCTGCGGCGAAACACCCTATATAAAATTAATGACGCAGCTTTTTGGGGACCGCGCACTGGTGGCCAACGCCACCGGCTGTTCCTCGATCTACGGCGGCAATCTGCCAACGACCCCCTGGACAAAAAATAAAGAAGGCAGGGGACCGGCCTGGGCGAATTCATTGTTTGAAGACAATGCCGAGTTCGGATTAGGATTTCGTTTGTCGCTGGACAAACAAGCGGAATATGCCAAAGAATTGGTCAAAGAATTGGAATCCGCGATCGGCAGCGATCTGGCGACCCAATTGCTGGCCGCGGAACAGAAAGATGAAGCCGATATCTTTGAACAGCGCATCCGGGTCGAGGCACTTAAGCAAAAATTACAGCACACAAATTCTCCGCGGGCAAAACAGTTATTGAGCGTCGCTGATATGCTCGTTAAAAAAAGTGTATGGATTATCGGGGGAGACGGCTGGGCCTATGACATTGGATTCGGCGGTCTGGACCATGTTTTATCGACCGGCCGCAATGTGAACATTTTGGTCCTGGATACGGAAGTGTATTCAAACACCGGCGGCCAGGCCTCAAAGGCCACTTCCCGCGGAGCAGTGGCAAAATTTGCCGCTTCCGGAAAACCTACCGCCAAAAAAGATCTGGCGCGCATGGCCATGATGTATGAACATGTTTATGTGGCCAGTGTGGCTTTGGGCGCAAAAGATGAACACACCTTAAAAGTTTTCCTTGAGGCCGAACGTTACGAGGGGCCTTCGTTGATCATTGCCTATAGCCATTGCATTGCGCACGGTATCAACATGACAACCGCGATGCAAGACCAAAAGGGCGCCGTACTTTCCGGTTATTGGCCTTTATTCCGTTACAATCCGGATCTGGTGCAGGAAGGCAAAAATCCGCTGATCCTGGATTCCGGCGCTCCCAAAATCCCGCTGGAGGAGTATACGCATAAACAAAATCGATTTAAGATCCTGGCTAAGACCCAGCCGCAATTGTCGAAAGAGCTTTTACGCTTAGCGCAACAGGATGTTTATAAACGCTGGGAGTTTTACGAAAATTTAGCCGCGCAAGAGAAAAAACCCGAAAATCCCAATATTACAAAACAAGAAACAGGACGGTGATCCTATGGACCTATCGACGACTTACCTGGGGCTTAAATTAAAAAATCCGTTAGTAGCGGCGGCTTCGCCGCTGACGGAAGATATTGACAATTTCCGCCGGCTCGAAGATGCCGGAGTGGCGGCCATCGTTCACTATTCGCTGTTTGAAGAACAGATCACCCGGGAAGTTTATGAAGCCGATCATTATTTGACCTTTGGGACCGAAAGTTTTGTGGAGTCCTTAAGTTATTTTCCAACTCCATCACAATTTATCCTGGGCCCGGAAGAATACCTGGAGCATATCCGGTCGGCAAAAAAAGCCGTGGGCATCCCGGTGATCGGCAGTTTAAACGGCCATAGCGACGGCGGATGGATCAAATATGCCAAACATATCGAGGAAGCCGGGGCCGACGCGTTGGAGCTTAATATTTATTTTCTTCCGACCGACCTTGATGCGACAAGCGAACAAATTGAAAATAATTATTTGAATATTTTACGTTCAGTCAAAAAAACCGTCCGTATTCCGGTGGCCGTCAAGTTAAGCCCTTTTTTTAGTTCGTTCCCGAATATGGCAAAACGGCTCGATCAAGCGGGGGCCGACGCCTTGGTCCTGTTCAACCGTTTTTATCAACCGGACATTGACCTGGAAAACCTGGAAATCACTCCGAACATTCTTTTGAGCAATCGAAATGATATGCGGCTTCCCTTAAGGTGGATCGCGATCTTATATGGACGGATCAAGGCCAATCTTGCGGCCACGAGCGGTATCCATCAGGCTGAAGATGCCCTGAAGATGCTTATGGTGGGAGCCGATGTCACCATGCTCTGTTCAACATTGTTAAGAAAAGGGGTCGGGCACGCCTCGACCATCCTCTCTGGAATGGAGCAATGGATGCAGGAGCATGAATATCAATCCGTGCAGCAGATGAAGGGAAGCATGAGCCAAAAAATGTGCACCAACCCGGAGATGTTCGAGCGGGCAAATTACATGAAAGTTCTAAAAAGTTTCTCTTCAAAGAATATTGATTAGTCCCGGTGCAAAAATTTTATGCTGCTTTATAAGCCGTATCATTTTAAGCGAAAAAAATCCGTCTGGATCGATGCCGATTCTGCGATAAAAAAGATCAAAAAAGGCAAACGGATCCTGATCGGTTCCGGCTGTGCGGAACCGCAATTTCTGGTCAAAAGTCTGGTCAACAATGCCCACCTTTTTCATGATAATGAGATCGTCCATATCCTGACTGTCGGGATCGCCCCGTACGCAGACCAAAAATACATCAATAACTTCCGGCACAATGCCTTTTTTATCGGCCATAATATCCGCGAGTCCGTTGCGTTGGGACAAGCCGATTACATGCCGATATTCCTTTCCGAGATCCCGCGGCTTTTTAAGACCGGACAGATGCCGCTGCACGCCGTGATCATTCAGGTCTCACCGCCGGATAAAAAAAATTATGTCTCCTTGGGGGTCAGTGTGGACATCCTGCCGGCAGCTATTCTCTCTGCCGACATAGTGATTGCCCAGGTCAACAAACATATGCCGGAAACTTTGGGAGTGGCCAAGATCCCGCTCTCGGCCATTGATTATTTGGTGGAAGCCGCCGAGCCGCTCTTGGAATTCCCGCAAGGCCAGCCGGATGAGGTCTCGATGCAAATCGGCAAAAATTTGGCGCGTTTTATCCAGGACGGGGACACCTTACAGCTTGGCATCGGCAATATCCCGGATGCGGTTTTGATGAATTTAAAAAACAAACACGACTTGGGCATCCATTCCGAAATGGTTTCCGATGGGATCGTGGACCTGTATAAGAATGGGAATGTCACCAATAAACGAAAAAAAATAAATAAAGGCAAGGCGATCATTAGTTTTGTTTTAGGGACAAAAAAGATTTACGATCTTATCCATCGCAATCCCGATTTCGAACTTTATCCGTCCGAATATACCAACGACCCGTTTGTGATCAGTCAAAACCCCAACGTGGTCTCGATCAATTCCGCCATACAAATTGACTTGACCGGCCAGGTCTGTGCCGATAGTATCGGCGCAAAATTTTACAGCGGATTCGGCGGGCAGGTTGATTTTGTCCGGGGCGCCAAACGTTCCGAAGGGGGGCGGTCGTTCATCGCTCTTCCGTCGACCGCCAAAGAGAATTCTGTCTCCCGGATCACCACCTCGCTCACCCCCGGGGCCGGCGTTGTCACCACCCGCGCGGATGTTCATTACGTTGCCACCGAATACGGCGTTGCGTACCTGCATGGAAAAAATATCCGCGAACGCGGATTGGCGCTGGTACAGATCGCGCACCCCAAGTTCAGGGAAGAACTGATGTCGTATCTTAAAACGAAAAATTATATTTATATCGATCAAAAAACGATCATCGATGATGACAGCCCGGCAAAAGACATTATCCCGTACAGCGAGGTCTTTGGCGAGAAGACCATTTATTTTCGGCCTTTACGGCCGTACGATCAGAAGGCGATCCAAGACTTTTTTTACAGCCACCGTCCGGAGACGATCTATCAACGTTACTTAGCCAATGTGGAATCTTTACCGCGGACCGAAGCGCAAGCCAGAGTTTCCGTGGATTATAATAAGGACATGGCCATTGCGGGGTTCGATGACTGGACGCCGTATGCGCAGATGGTCTGTATCGGCCGCTATGTCCGTTACCAGGAAGACAGCGCTGAGATCGGCCTAGTGGTCAAAGAGGAGTACCATGGCCTGGGGATCGGCACCTATCTTTGCCGTTACTTGATCGAGGCTGCGAAAAAGCACGGTATCAAGAAATTGTTTGCGTATGTCAGCCACGCCAATCCCGCCATGCTTAAAATTTTTAAAAATTTTAATTTTTCGTCATTGGAAAGCAAACAAATCGACGGCTACTATTTGTCCCTCAATTTAACCGCGAAACACGACGACCCCAAAAGCCAAGATCATGGCCCTGCTCCGAAAACTCCCGTCCTCAACCAACCCGCCCACCAATAATAGTCGTTGTGTTTCCCCGCGAAGTAGGCTATACTCGTAGTGGATGATTTAAATAGATAATTCCCTGCCTGCCGGTAGGCAAGCTTCCACAACAGATCTCTCGATCTTCTTTCCTGAATCTGCCAGCGAGTCACACCTTCTATTTACTTGTCTTACTTGGTACAGATTTAAAATACTTTTAGTTTATCCAACACATTACCCGTCATCGAACAGGTTAGGGGCCACAGTGTCCAAAGGAAAGATCAAAAAGTACGATTTGGAACGCGGGTGCGGGATCATCATTGACTCTGCCACCGGCCGACAGCTCACTGTTTATGCGAACTACCTTAAGCTCATCAAAGGGGAAATACTCCAAGAAGGTCAGCCCGTCGAATATGAGATAGAAAATAACTATAATAGAAATTGGGCCATTAACGTACGCGTTGTCTAAAGACGAGACACAGGAGGCACCTATGCAAAAAGAACAGAATAAGACCAATAAAAGGTTACAAGTATCCTATTCATTAGAAAAAATGCTGCCGAATGCCGGGGGAAGCGTGTTTCGTTTAGTACGCTTGGCCGTAGCCCGCGCGTTAGAACTGGCGGACGGAAAGCCACCGCTCATCGACACTATCCCGGCTGACAAGGTATCGATGATCGCTCTCGAAGAAATCGCCCAAGGCCGGGTCGTTTACCGGACCAATGGACTGGCCGCAGTAAAAGTCGATAAATAAAAAAGTGCTAAGAAAGAACTGACTGATGTCTAAAGAAGAAGCTATCGAAATACAAGGCGTCGTTGAAAAAGCCTTATCCAACGCCAAATTCAGCGTCAAGGCCCAGACCGGCCATATGATCGTCGCCTATCTTGCCGGTAAACTGCGCCGGCATTTCATCAAGATCCTGCCCGGAGATACGGTCACAGTCGCCTTATCTCCTTATGATTTAGGAAAAGGCAGAATCACCTTCCGCCACAAAGCCTAATTCTCTCCCTTTCCACCGTTGCGCTCATCTTAAAAACACGCTATAATCCAATTTCCGAAATGATACAGATCGGATAGTTTTAACTTTTTTTTAAAAAAAATAAAAAAGGGGAAGAGATGAGCAAAGTACGGGTTCTCGTGGGAACAAAAAAGGGCGCGTTTATCCTCACCTCAGACGGCAAGCGCAAACAATGGAAGGTTGACGGCCCGCATTTCGGCGGCTGGGAGATCTATCATGTGAAGGGTTCTCCATCGCATCCCAACCGGCTGTATGTCTCGCAGACGAGCAGCTGGTTCGGTCAGATCATTCAGCGCTCGGATGACGGCGGTAAAACTTGGCACCAACCCGGCACACCTCCGGGCGAACCCCTGACGACACCCGACGGCATGCCCAAGGGCGAGAGCAACAAGTTCGCTTATGATACTTCTGCTAAAACCGGCAAACCCCTGACCACACATCAATGGTACGACGGCACCCAGCACCCGTGGGAATTTAAACGCGTCTGGCATCTTGAACCCTCGCTGGCTGATCCGGACACGGTTTATGCCGGCGTAGAAGACGCGGCGTTGTTCAAAACAACCGACGGCGGAAAATCCTGGCAGGAACTTGCCGGCCTGCGCGGTCACAAATCAGGACCGCAATGGGCGCCCGGCGCCGGCGGCATGGGTCTGCACACGATCCTGCTCGATAAAAATAACCCCAAACGGATCTACATTGCCATTTCTTCCGCCGGTACTTTCCGCACCGACGACGGCGGAAAGACCTGGAAAGCGATCAATCAAGGATTGAGATCCCAATATATTCCGGACCCGAACGCCGAAGTGGGCCATTGCGTGCACCGCATCGCCATGCATCCCGCGCAGCCGAACGTATTGTTCATGCAAAAACACTGGGACGTCATGCGCAGCGACAACGCCGGCGACACCTGGCACGAGGTGAGCGGCAATCTGCCGACCGATTTCGGATTTCCTATCGAAGTTCACAGCCACGAACCTGAAACCATTTACGTTGTTCCGATCAAAAGCGATTCCGAACATTATCCGCCCGAAGGAAAACTGCGCGTGTACCGCAGCAAGACCGGCGGCAACGAATGGGAAGCCTTGACCAAAGGCCTGCCGCAAAAAGACTGCTATGTGAATATCCTGCGCGACGCAAGCGCCGTGGATTCGCTCGAGCCGTGCGGCGTGTATTTCGGTACGACCGGCGGGCAAGTGTACGGCTCAGCCGATAGCGGAGACACCTGGAACGCTATTGTGCATGATCTTCCTCCCGTATTATCCGTTGAGGTCCAAATATATTAAAATACTAAACTCTAAATCCTAAATAAATCCAAAACACAAAATTAAAAGGTTCGAAATATTTTCACTGTTGGTCATTGAAGTTTAGAATTTGTTTAGAGTTTAAATTTTAGTGTTTAGAGTTTTTAAAAGGAACATTGTGATTCGAGTCATCCTCCCGGTACATCTTAGAACCCTGGCCCGTATTGACGGCGAGGTAAAACTCGAAGTCAAAGGTCCGGTCACACAGTGTTCAGTGCTGGACGCGCTTGAAAATAAATATCCGATGCTGGCCGGAACGGTCCGCGATCACGTTACGAAAAAACGAAGACCGCTGGTACGTTTTTACGCCTGCGAAGAAGACCTGTCGCACGAGCCGCCCGACACGCCGCTTCCCGAAGCGGTCGCAGCAGGGAAAGAACCGTTCCTGATCGTAGGCGCCGTCGCCGGCGGGTAAAGCCAAATATGCTTTCCCGTCGTTGCGCAAAGACCTAAACCACGCTATAATTAGCCACATTAAATATTTACGACGAAAGGACCCTATGCCGCTCACCTCCTGGATCCAAAAAAATAAAATCCCAACGTTAATGATCGCGGCCGTTGTCCTTTTTACCGCCATGAAATGGCAGGGGAATGCCAAGACCGCGGACGGTGAACTCTCCGCGCCGCTTAAAAGAAGCGTCATCACCGAAAGCGTCTACGGCATCGGCACCGTCACCGCCAACAAGACCTTCCAGTTCAAACCCGGCACCATCAATACCATTCACAACATTTTTGTCAAAGAAGGCGACACGGTCAAATATGGCGACCGGCTGCTGGAGCTCGACGGCGGGCTCATGGTCGCGGCCCCGTTCGACGGCACGGTCACGTCTTTACCCTTTAAGGTCGGTGAAAATGTTTTCGCCCAATCCGTTATTATCGATGTGGTCGATCTGCTGGACCGCTACCTGGTGGTCTCGCTGGAACAGCGCGGGGCACTGCGTGTGCGGCGGGGCCAGTCCGCCAGTTTAAGTTTCGACGGCATGCGCGACCAGTCGTTCGCAGGAAAGGTCGATTCCATTTACTCCAGCGGAAATAATTTTCTGGTCCGCATCAATATCGCGGAGCTTTCGCCCCATATCCTGCCGGGGATGACCGCGGATACAGCGATCGCGATCACGGAACATAAAGATGTTCTCTTGGTCCCGGTCGCGGCGATCGAGAGCGGAAAGGTCACGGTGCAAAGGCCGGTGGGAAAGCAGGCGATCGCGGTCACGACCGGGATCATCGACGGGGTCATGGCCGAAGTGACCTCCGGGGATTTAAAGGAAGGCGACCGCCTGCTGATCCGCAAAGGCAATAAAAAATGATCTTCCTCGCGTTACGCTACCTTTTAGCCCGGCGCAAACAAACCATCCTCACCTTGCTGGGAATTTTTTTAGGAACAGCCGCGTACGTTTCGATCTCCGGGTTCATGCTCGGCTTTCGCGGCTACCTGATCGAACAGCTCATCAATAACGAAGCGCACATTCAGATCGGAGCGCGCGAAGAATTTTTAAGCGACCATTCCCTCGATGAATCGTTTTACAAAAAAACGTACAGTCATGTGTTCTGGAACCCGGCACCGGCCGGCCGCAAGGACAGCGACATGGTCCAGAATCCCCAGCAATGGTACCGGCGCCTGGACGCTGATCCGCGCGTGGAGACTTATTCGCCGCAGTTAAGCGCCGCGGTCATCTTCAGCAACGGAAAAGCCACCGCGCCGTCGACCTTGATCGGCTGCGACCCGAACACCCAGGTCAAAGTCACCACCCTCGGCAAATATGTCACCGCAGGAAATTTCTCCGACCTGGCCGTGGGAGGGAACCGCATCATGATCGGCCATGAGCTGCAGAAAAAATTGGGCGTGCGGATCTCGCAGACCATTCTCGTTGCCCTGGCCAACGGCAGCCCGAGTCCGTTCCAGGTCGTCGGCTTTTTCAAGACCGGCAATAAATTTTCCGATAACGTGGCGTACGGCGCGCTCGCTGATGTCCAGAAGGTCAACCAAACCCCCAGCCACGTCAACAAGATCGTGGTCAAACTCTACGACCACACGCAGGCCGCGGCCTTGGCCAGCGCCTGGTCGCAGATCAGCCAGGAACGGGTGGAAAGCTGGGACCAGATCAATTCCAGCATCTTTGACGTCTTCCGCATTCAGGACGCGGTGCGTTTTATGTCCGTCGGCGCGGTGATGAATGCGGAAGACGTCAAAGATGCTGGAATTAATCTGGTCCCAGCT
>MHGP01000035.1:10221-62743 GCA_001805615.1 Omnitrophica WOR_2 bacterium RIFCSPHIGHO2_02_FULL_48_11 | reverse complement strand
GCTACAAGGTCGGCATTGTGCAGTTCATCAAGGGAAATTGGCAGACCGGCGAGAGCAAATTTTTCAAGAAGTTCAGTGATCTATGCGATGTTTTTACGATGGGTGATGGTTTTACCTGGGACACCAAGAATTTTGATGGGGATGTCAAGACCGCTCAGCGGGCCTGGCGCAAATGCTGCGAGATCCTTCATGACGAGAAATATCAGCTGGTTATTTTTGATGAGATCAATTACGTGATGAAATACAATTTTTTAAGTTCGCAGGAAGTGGTGAGCGAGTTAATGAAAAAGCCGGAATTGAAACATGTTATTTTGACCGGTAATGGCGCTCCGCCGGAATTGATCGAATTGGCTGACCTTGTTACGGAAATGAAATGCATCAAACATCCGTATGAGCAGGGGGTCAAAGCTCAGCCGGGGATCGAATACTAATGCGGATCGTTTCGCTCATCGCCAGTGCCACTGAAATTGTCTGCGCTCTGGGATTTGAAAAAAATCTCGTTGGGCGTTCCCACGAATGCGATTTTCCATCCGGTGTCCACAAACTCCCGTCCTGTTCCGAGACCAAGGTCAATGTTCATGCCAGCAGCCGTGAGATCGACCGGCAGGTCAAAGAGATCGTCCGCGAATTTTTATCTGTTTATATTATAGATGAGGAAAAGTTGAAAAGTTTGAAACCGGATGTGATCGTCACCCAGGACCATTGCGAGGTTTGCGCGGTGAGCCTGAAGGATGTGGAAAAAGCGGTTTGCCAGTGGCTGGATTCAGAGACAAAGATCGTTTCTCTGCGGCCGAATTCTTTGAACGATATTTGGGACAGTTTGCATCAGGTCGCGAAAGCCCTGCAGGCCCCCAAGCGCGCAGAGGAATTGGTCGCGCAATTAAATTCCCGGATGCAGGCGATCCAGAAGAAAATTAACCATGCCTGGCCGAAACCCACCGTCGCCTGTATCGAATGGTTTGACCCTTTGATGGCTGCGGGAAATTGGGTTCCCGAGCTGGTCCAGATGCTGGGAGCGAAGGATCTTTTCGGAACGCCCGGCCAACACGCCCCCTGGATGACCTGGGAAGATCTTAAAAGTAAGGATCCGGACATTATTATTACAATGCCATGCGGCTGGGATATCAAGCGCAGCCGCCAAGAGATAAAAAATTTGACCGGTAACCCTGTGTGGAAAGGTCTCCGGGCCGTTAAAGAGGAGCAGGTTTTTCTTGTCGATGGCAATCAATATTTCAACCGTCCCGGCCCCCGGGTGGTTGAATCGCTGGAAATTCTTGCTGAAATCCTTTACCCCGCGCATTTTTCCTTTGGCCACCGCGGCCAGGCCTGGGAAATTCTCTAAGCGGCCCAACCCTTAGAATTCAATTAATTATTGACATTTTTAGGCAATTCTTTATAATTTATATGTTCAATTATTGAACAAGCTGTCTATAAAACCTCTAGCAAAGTGATAAGTATATATGCCTAAAGAAGTTTTGGACGAACGCGAGTTTGAGCTCGTTAATATTATCGGACAGAAGTTAGGCTCTAATCAGCGCGACCTTTCCCGCCATTTGCAGCTTTCCCTGGGGCAAACGAATATGCTCATCCGTCGCCTCGTGGCCAAGGGTTATATCCGCATCACGCAACTCAATCAACGTAAAGTTCAATATATTCTTACCCCAAAAGGATTTGCCGAAAAAATGCGCAAATCCATCAAATACACCCTGAATACACTCAATGCCATCGGCCTTATCAAAGACCAGGCCAAGCAACTCATTGCCGCGCTTTATCAAGAGGGGGAGAGGAATTTTGTCATTCTGGGGAAATCAGACTTTGCGATCCTAACGGAAATGGTCTTTAAAGATCTGGGATTAACGGATTATAAATTGGCCTACACCGAAGAACTTCCGCCCGCGGATTTTAGGGGTGTCGTGTTTATCTGCCGGGAAAATGTTATTGTCGATCCCGGCTATCCGGTTAAAACAGTTGACCTTATTCATGAACTTTCCAAAGACAATGTCCTCATGGAGAAAAATGTTTAATTTTAAACTGAAAACACATTTGGTGTTCGGCGCAGCGACGAGCGAACAGCTGGGGAAGATCCTGACGGAGTTAGGTTATAGAAAAGTCGGGATTATTTTGGATCGCGGTATCGTAGCGCATCCGCAGACGAGAAAGGCTTTGGAAAGTATCAAGGCGGCGCAGGTCGCCTATCAAACGTTTGAGAATGATGCCATCGAGCCCGACTATGATTTCCTGGAGGCGTTTAAAAAACCGTTCTTAAATCAGGGATTCGAATGTCTCGTGGGGATCGGCGGGGGCAGCACGTTGGATTTAACGAAGGGTGTCGCGACGCTGGTGACCAATCCGGGAGAAGCGATCTCCTACCGTGGTTTTCCTAAATTGCAGCACCGTCCTTTGCCGGTTGTGGCGATCCCAACGACCGCGGGGACCGGAAGTGAAGTCACTTACAACGCGGTCTTTACGGATGCGAAGCAAAAGAAAAAATTGGGCATCAACTCCGAATACAATTACCCCGTGCAGGCGATCCTTGATCCGCTTTTTACCGTCGGGTGTCCGAAAGCGGTCACCGTCTCCTCGGGCGCAGATGCTTTGGTCCATACGTTAGAAAGTTATGTGCACAAAAATCACACCCCGGTTTCCCGGATGTATTCCACAGAGGCCTTTCGCCTGCTTTATAATAATTTAAATAAAGTCCTGGATCACCCTCAAGACATCGAGATCCGCGGTCATTTGGCGCTGGGCGCGTATTTGGCGGGCGCCGCCTTGATCAATGCAGGCTCCGGCCCGTCGGGGGCGTTTTCGTATCCGCTGGGTGCGGTCTATAAAGTTCCCCACGGCTATGCCGGGGCGATCTTTCTGCCGGAGATCACGCGCCTTAATGTCGAAAAAGGGTATCAGGATTATGCCGCCCTTTATGATCTCATGGAAGGCGCTGACAAAAAACTTGCGGTGAAAGAAAAAAACAGCGAATTCGTAAAACGGATTGCGGAATTAATGACCAAGCTCGATGTGCCCAAGGCCATCGCTGCCTATAAATTGACCGATAAGGATGCGGAATTCCTCATCGAGCAATACGATGTCTTAAAGGCGGCGATCGACCAGAATCCTATGGAAATTACGAAAGAAGATGTAAGAAAGATGATGACAAAAATATTTCATCCGGGGGGAACTTATGCCAGGGTTTGAGTTGATCGGAGAAGAAGAAAAACAGGCGGTGGCCGACCTTTTTGATAAGGGAGGCGTTTTATACCGCTACGGATTAGATGCCAAGCGGCAGAACATTTTTCGGGTGAATGATTTTGAAAATGCCGTTGCTAAGAAGATCGGTGTGAAGCATGTCTTGTGTGTTTGCAATGGGACCGCTGCTTTGAAGCTTGCCTTGCTTGCCGTCGGGGTCAAGGCCGGGGACGAGGTCATCACGCAGAGTTTTACGTTTATCGCGACCATCGAGGCGATCTTGGAATTAGGCGCTGTTCCCGTTGTGACGGAGGTGGATAAATCGTTGAATATGGACCCCAAAGATCTGGAAAAAAAGATCACGAAAAAAACTAAAGCGATCGTGCCGGTATACATGGCCGGAGTCGCTGCCAAGATGGAGGAGATCCAGGCGATCGCGCAAAAGCATGGTTTGCCGATCGTGGAAGACAGTGCTCAGGCCATGGGCGCGACGTATAAAGGAAAATATCTGGGAACGCTTGGCGCCGTCGGGATCTACAGTTTGGATATCGGTAAGATCATCACGACCGGCGAAGGCGGGCTGGTTGTTACCAATGATGAAAAAATTTATTTGAAGGCACGGGAATATTCGGATCACGGCCATGAACAAAATCCCAAGGTGCCCCGCGGCGAAGACACGCGCACGACTTGGGGCTTCAATTATAAAGCCAATGAACTGCACGGCGCGATCGGCTTAGCCCAGTTAAAGAAATTGGATTATATCCTGCAAAAACAGCGCGACAATAAGCGCAAGATCAAGGAAGGGATCAAGAATATTCCGGGCATCGAGTTCCGGGAGATCCCCAACCCCGAGGGTGATGCGGGCGACACGCTGATCTTTTTCATGCCATCGAGAGAGAAGGCGTCGCTTTTTGCAAAAAAGTTGAAAGACAAAGGCTTTGGGACGAAAAATTTGCCCGACGCGATCGATTGGCATTTTGCCGGTACATGGACACAGATTTTTTATAACTTTTCGGAATTTAAAGGAAAAGATCTGGAGAAAGTTTGGAGCCAGTCAACCGGTTATCTGCGGCGGGCGATCGCGCTGCCAATCATGGTTTTGATGCCGGAAGAACGTATCAACCAGGTTATTGCAGCGGTGCGCGACACCGCTCAGGAAGTAGAAAAAGAATGTCTCGTATCCCGTACTTAGCCGTGATCCCGGCGCGCGGAGGAAGCAAAGGGATCCCGCGGAAAAATATCAAAATGATCGCCGGCAAACCTTTGCTCGCCTGGACGATGGAAGCGGCGCGGCAAGCGAAATTGCTCGACCGGTGCGTGGTCTCGACGGAAGATGCCGAGATCGCTCAAGTGGCACGAACGTTCGGGTGCGAGGTGATCGACCGGCCGAAGAAATTGGCAACGGATACCGCGACGACCTTGTCGGCCTTGCAGCAGGTATTAACTAAGATCGATGCGGAGAATGTTGTGATCTTGCAGCCGACCTCACCGATCCGCCGGGCCGGATTGATCGATGAATGTATCAGAGAGTTTGAAAAAAAGAAGTGTGATAATTTGGCGACCGGGTTTATCTGCAAATTTATGGAATACGGCAGTTACACCAAGCGCCGGCAGGAGTTAAAGGGATTTTTTTACGACGACGGCAATGTGTATGTGGTGAAATCGTCGTTGATCAAAAAAGGAACGCTCTACGGAAAAAAGGCAGGCAACGTTTTTACCGGCCGCGAAGAAAATATCGAGATCGATGAGGAGTTTGATTTCTGGCTGGCGGAGCAAGTTTTGTTGAAACAACACGCGGGTGTAGAACATGACACAGCAACCGTATCATAAATATGTTTTTGATACCGAAAACCGTAAATTCGTGGGCCGCTTTGAAGAGATGTACGCCAACGAGGAGCGAGAAGGTTTTGACAGCTGGTTTCAGGAGGATCTGCGGCATCCGACCAAGCAAGGTTCCTGGGAGCTCTTGAAAAATTACAGGTTCTCTTCCATTCTGGACATCGGTTGCGGCAAAGGGGCTTTTACAAATCAACTCGCAACGATTGCCGATTCTGTGATGGGTGTTGATATTTCGCAAACAGCGATCGCTAAAGCTGAACAACGGTACCCGGGGATTCGTTTCTCCACCGCGACCGCCGAAGAAGCTTTAAGTGCTCCGCAAAGATGGGACGCCATCGTGATGCTAGAGGTTCTGTCTTATTTACAAAATTGGGAAGAAGTTTTGCAGAAAGCCGCGGCGAAAGCCAACTATGTTTATATCACGCTGTATTTACCACCGGATCCCATCGGTTTTGTGAAGTCATTTGAAGAACTGAGAGAGGTTTTTAATACGCTTTTCAGCCTTGAAAAAGAGGTTTTAAAGAATAACGAGACGATCTATCTTTTGGGAAAGTCAAAACACCATGGCTAAGGGAATTAAAATAGGGAACCGTGTGATCGCGGAACAATGTCCGGTCTTTATCATCGCTGAGGCAGGGGTGAATCACAACGGTCAGATCGCCATGGCTAAGAAGTTAGTGGATAGTGCAAAAAGGATCGGTGCGGACGCGATAAAATTTCAAACCTTTCGCGCTGAGGAATTAGTGACGGCGAACGCGCCGAAAGCGGAATATCAAAAAAAGACCGATGCGCATCCTTCCCAATACGCCATGCTTAAAAAACTGGAACTTTCCGAGGATCAATTTTCCGAATTATTTGAGTATTCCCAGAAAAAGGGGATCATGTTTTTGTCAACGCCGTTCGATCGGATCAGCGCGGAGTTCCTCGCGTTGCTGGGATTGCCGGCGTATAAGATCGGTTCTGGAGAATTGACCAATGTCCCTTTGTTGCAGCAAGTGGCACAGTTTAAAAAGCCGATCATCTTGTCGACGGGCATGTCGTCGCTGGAGGAGGTTGTTGAAGCGGTGAAGACGATTCATAAGGAGGGGAACAGGGAGCTGATTTTGCTGCATTGCACGTCGAATTATCCGACCAAATATGAAGAAGTGAATTTGAATGCGATGCTGACTTTAAGAAATAAATTTGATGTCGCGGTGGGGTATTCGGACCATACATTGGGAATTGAGATCAGCGTTGCGGCGGTTGCGCTGGGCGCGTGCGTCATTGAAAAACATCTGACACTGGATAAAAATTTGCCGGGGCCGGACCATAAAACTTCGCTGGAGCCGCAGGAGTTTCAGAAAATGGTCGAGGCGATTCGTAATGTTGAGAAAGCCAGAGGCAACGGTATTAAGAAACCTAATCCGTCGGAGATCGCGATTCAGAAGGTCGCGCGCAAGAGTATTGTGGCGGCGTGTGATATTGAAAAAGGGGTCACAATCACGTCGGATATGCTGACGGTCAAGCGGCCGGGAACCGGGATCGAGCCGAAATGGCTACAGCGGCTGACCGGGAAAAGGGCCAAAACTATAATCCGTAAAGATCAAATTTTTTCATGGGATATCGTGCAATGAAACGTAAAGTGTGTGTGATCACGGGAACGCGGGCGGAATACGGGATCTTGGCTCCGGTGATGGAGGCGATCCGGAGTTCGAAGCATTTCAATTTGTATGTGGTGGCGACGGGAATGCATTTGATGACGGAGTTTGGTTATACCGTGAAAGAAATTGAACGCGACGGGTTTTCGGTTTACGCAAAGATCGACATCAGTCATGCGCAGGATAAAGGTGGGGCGATGGCCGATGGTGTGGGGCGCGGCACCTCCAAATTTGTGCGATGCTTTCAACGGTTGAGACCGGATTTTATTTTGACTTTGGGCGACCGGGGCGAGGTCCTGGCGGCCGCGGTGGCGGCGAATTATATGAACATTCCCGTTGTGCATATTCACGGCGGCGAGGTCTCGGGTCATGTGGACGGGGTTGTCCGCCATGCGATCACCAAACTCGCGCATATTCATTTTCCAGCTACCCAAAAAGCGAGAGAGCGGATCCTGAGATTGGGGGAAGAGCCGTGGCGTGTCATGGTCGCGGGTGCTCCGGCGCTGGATCGGATCTTAAATGACCAGGTCATGCCTAAACAAACATTATTAAAAAAATATCGCCTTGATCCACGCCAGCCGTTGGGTCTTTTGGTGCAGCATCCGGTGCATTCACAAATCAAGGAAGCGGGAAAGCAGATCCAGTCGACCTTGCAGGCCATTGTTGATCTAAAGTTGCAAACTGTGGTGGTTTATCCGAATGCGGATGCCGGCGGGCGGGCGATGATCAAGGTTTTGGGTAAATTTAAAAAATATCTGTTCCTGAAACATTATAAAAGTATCCCGCATGCCGATTATTTGGGCCTTTTAAAAATAGCATCGGTGCTGATAGGAAATTCCAGCAGCGGGATCATTGAAGCGGCGTCGTTCCGTTTGCCGGTGATTAATATCGGCTGCCGTCAAGAAGGCAGAGAGCGCAGTGTCAATGTGATCGATGTGCCGCATGAGAAGCGGATCATTGCGCGCGTGATCCAAAAAGTGATCCATGATCAAAAGTTCCGCCGGCGTGTCAAGCAGTGCCGCAATCCTTATGGTGACGGAAAGGCCAGCGGCCGGATCGTAAAATTTTTAGGGAAGGTCAATTTAAATAACCGATTAATACAGAAAAAGATCACCTACTAAAAATATGACTAAACCAACAAAAGTTATTATCTGGGGCGCGGGAGGACACGGCAAGGTCATCCTCGACATTTTAGCGGAATCAAAAATTCCGGTGTTAGGTTTTATCGATGATGATAAAAAGAAGGTCAACCAAAGCATCAACGGCTGCCGCATTTTAGGAAATGCCGCGTATTTGGAAAAGATCAAGAATAAGCGGGCCGTAAAAATTGCGTTAGGTATCGGTAATAATGAAATACGTAAAACCATCTTTCAAAAAGCGACGGCGCTCGGCTTTCAAGTGATCTCCGCCGTGCATCCGCGGGCGGTTGTGTCGCGCCATGCGCGGCTAGGTCGCGGAGTGGTGGTGATGGCCGGAGCGGTGATCAATCCTTCCGCGATCTTGGAAGACGGGGCGGTGGTGAATACCGGTGCCAGCGTTGATCATGACTGTTACCTTGAGGCTTTTTGCCATATTTGGCCGGGCGCGCATTTGGCCGGAACGGTGCGGGTAGGCAGTTGTTCTTATGTGGGGACAGGCGCCGCCGTGATCCAAAATGTTTCTATCGGAAAGAACACGATGGTCGGAGCCGGCGCGGTTGTGATCGCTTCCGTTCCGGAACGTGTTACGGTTGCCGGTGTGCCGGCGAAAGTGATTAAGCGAAAAAAATGAAAAATAAAATTTTAAAAAGTGCCCTTATTTCGGAAAAAGCCACGGTCAAGGACGCAATGCGGGCTATTGACCACTCTGGACTGCGGGTGGCGTATGTCGTTGATGAGAAAAAGCGTTTTGCCGGAGTGGTCAGCGACAGCGAAATACGCAAAAGTATCTTGAAGGGTCAGGATATTAAAAGTTTAGTGAATAAAATTCTTAATCCTAATCCGGTTATTCTTAATCCTAAAGATTTAAGCAATTCCCAAGTTGTCCGCGCCAAGATAAAGGAATTGTTGAGCCGCATGCCGGATAGCCGTTATATTCTGGTGCTTGATGAAGAGGGGCAGCCGGAGCGTTTGGCGTTATGTTCGGAATTGATGGAGGAACAATTTCCCAAGAGAAAGAAACATCACGCGGATCGTCATGTCTTGGTGGTGGGAGGAGCCGGCTACCTAGGATCGATCTTGGTGCGAAAACTTTTGGCGGACGGTTTTCGTGTGCGGGTCTTGGACCTTCTCATGTTCGGTGCTGGGCCGGTCGAGGGATTGATCGGGCAAAAAGGGTTTGAGCTGATTGAAGGCGATATGCGCAATATCCCGACGCTGGTCAAGGCCCTGGAAGGCGTCGATGCGGTCATTAATCTGGCCGCCGTGGTCGGTGATCCGGCCTGCCAGGAGAAACCCGAATCCGCCATCGAAACAAATTATTTGGCGAACAAGGTTTTGGCCGAGGCCTGCAAATATCATCAGATCAACCGGTTCATTTATGCCTCGACCTGCAGTGTGTACGGCGTTATGGACGGGGATCAGGAGTTGAAAGAAAATTCGCCGCTCAATCCGGTTTCGCTTTACGCGCGTTCCAAGATCCAGGCCGAAGAAGGGATCTTAAGCCTCGAGGACGAAAATTTTTCTCCGACGATCTTACGGATGAGCACACTGTACGGTTATTCGCCGCGGATGCGCTTTGATCTCGTGGTCAATACGATGACCAAGACCGCCGTGACTGAAAAAAAGATCTTGGTTTTTAACGGCGGGAAACAGTGGCGGCCGCTTTTGCATGTTGAGGATGCGGCGGATGCGTATATCAAGTGTTTAAAAGCGCCGGTGGATAAGATCAAAGGGAATGTCTTCAATGTCGGATCAAGCCGGCAAAATTATCAGATCATTCAGATCGCTCAGAAGGTCCATAGCTGCGTGCCTGAGGCCCAATTGGTCGTGGAGGATTCCAACAATGACCCGCGCAACTATCTGGTTTCCTTTTCAAGGATCGAAAAATTTTTGCGCTATAAAGCCGATCAGGATCTGGAGAAGTCGGTCCTGCGCATTAAACGCGCGATTGAGAAAAATGAAATTAAAGACGTCAACGATCGTAAATATTACAACGTGGAGTATAACAAATGAGTAAAACACAGACGAAAGTTCCTCCGGTAAACTCTGCAGCGATCTTAGGGGGGCAGCCTGCCTTCGCGCAGCCGTTGCCGATCACCAAGCCCACGATCCCGTCGATCGCCAAATTGACCAGCCAATACACGCAAATTTTGGAAAGCGGCATGATCACCAACGCCGGCTATGTTAAGGAATTTGAAAAACAGGTGGCAAATTATCTCGGGGTTAAAGAAGCGGTGGCGGTGAGCAGCTGTACCTCGGGACTCATGCTGACGTTTAAGATCTTAAAATTGAAAGGCGAAGTGATCTTGCCGAGCTTTACGTTTCATGCCACGGCCCATGCGCTGGTGTGGAACAATCTCAAGCCCGTGTTTGTGGACTGCCTGCCGGAGACGTACAACATTGACCCCGCGCAGGTGGAGAAGGCGATCACCCCGCAAACGTCGGCGATCTTGGGCGTGCATATCTTTGGAAATCCGGCCGATATCAGCGCGCTTGAAAAAATTGCCAAGAAGCATCGTTTAAAACTGATCTTTGACGCGGCGCATGGATTCGGCTCGCAGTATCAGGGGAAAAATATCGGCGGATTCGGCGACGCGGAAGTCTTTAGCCTCAGTCCGACGAAACTTTTGACCTCCGGCGAGGGCGGGATCGTTGCGACCAATGATGGGGATCTGGCCAGACAGCTTCGGGTGGGCCGCAATTACGGTGATTCCGGCGATTACGACAGTGTTTTTTCCGGTTTTAATTCCCGCATGAGCGAGTTTCATGCGTTGCTGGGCATCGAGAGTCTTAAGGATTTAGAAAAGAATGTCGCGCAGCGTAATCGTATCGCCCAATTGTACAAGAAATTGCTGGCGGATTTGCCGGGTATCAGCTTTCAAAAGATCGCCGCCGGGAGCCGCAGCAGTTTTAAAGATTTTTCCATCCTGATCGATGCAAAGAAGTTTGGCCTAAGCCGTGATCAGCTGTATAGGGCCCTGACGGCAGAAAACATCATTGTTAAGAAATATTTTTATCCGCCGGTGCATGAACAAAAAGCCTTTGCGGATTACCGGAATAACCCGGCCCTGACGTTAAAGACGACAAAGTCGGTGGCCGATAATATTTTGAGCTTGCCGCTATATTCGCACATTGCCGAAGCGGATGTGCAAAAGGTGTCTGCGGCGCTGGTGCGTATTTATGATGAGCGGCAACCGATCAAGGCAGAGATAGCGTAAGGATTGCATATGGCCATACGAGAAATTTGTTTTATTATTCCGCTGCCTTTAATGAAGCGCGATTACGACCGGCTGGGGGTCGAACGGTTTCGCGCGCGGGGCTATCAGGTGAGCTTTTTGGATGTGACTTTTTTGCTCAATCCCGAGGTCATGGAAAGAGGTTTAATTCAGCCGTGGGCCTATGAACATGTTTGCGTCGTGAAATCTCCGGCGGACATTGAGCAATTCTTTGCGGAAAGGAAAGCGCGGCGCTGGTTTTTGGTTGATTTTGTCGGCCGTCCGGAGACCGAGCCTCTCTTGGAAAAATATTTAAAGGATAATAATGTCATTCATGGGAATTTTTGCGCCAACAGCATTCCCAAAGTACGGTATCAACCGCTGTGGCGGATGGCATTGTCACGGCGGTCCTGGCAACGGCTCACAGAACGGCTGCAAAAGAAATTTTTATCAACCCGTTCCGGATCCGTACCCGCGCGATTCGTGATCGCCGGCGGGCTTTATGATCAGCATAAATTTCCGCAAACCGATGAGCGGACAAGAATCATTTGGGCACACACGTTAGATTATGATCTGTATCTGGCGCATCAGCAGCGGCGAGAAAAGCCGCTTGTGGAGGGGGATTATGTTGTGTTTTTGGATGAGGGCTGGCCGTTCCATCCGGATTTTCATCTGACGGACGGTCCCCAGAATCCGTTTCGCTCCCCGGAAGAATATTATGACGAGGTGAACCGCCTGCTTAAGATCATAGAGCAGAAATTGCAGCTTAAGGTTGTGATTGCCGCCCATCCCAAGGCCCCTTATGAAAATATGCCGAATTTATTTGAAGGAAGAATGGTGCTCAAAGGAAAGACGGTCGATCTGGTCGCGCACGCCAAATGTGTTTTGTGCCATGGCAGCACCTCGATGAATTTTGCCGTGATGTTCCGTAAGCCGTTGATCTTCTTGCTGCCGATGAAGGTCAAAGGGCAGTTTTATGGGAGAGTTATTGCGGCTGCCGCTAAGCAATTTGCTCAAATACCGCAGGACGTGCGGTCGATTGAGAACCTGGATGCTAGTACCGTGTCTCACATCGATGAGGATAAGTACCGGCAGTACGAGGAAACGTTTATCAAGAGAACGAGCACACCGCGAAAATTTTATGCGGACATCGTGGCTGATGCCTTTGACAAAATTGTTCCTTTAGAGGAAAGTACAAAAAAAGAATACGCAGCTACTTAAAATTTTTTTAACAGCAATGAGAAGTGAGGAAATATGAAAAAAAGTCCGTTAACAGGTAAAACCATTTTAATCACCGGGGGGACCGGTTCTTTCGGTAAAAAATTCGCCAAAATCGTATTGGATGAATTAAGTCCCCAAAAATTGATTATTTACAGCCGCGATGAGGCCAAGCAGTTCGATATGCAGCAGCAATTTGCCCAGTATAAGAATATCCGATTTTTTATCGGCGATGTGCGTGATAAAGAACGTTTAAAGCTCGCGTTTCATGATGTTGACTATGTCATCCATGCCGCAGCCCTTAAACAGGTGCCGGCGATGGAATATAATCCGACGGAAGCGATCAAGACCAATATCCTGGGTGCGATGAATATTATCGAGGCGTCCTTGGAAAGGGGAGTGAAAAAAGTTGTCGCACTTAGTACGGACAAGGCTTGCAACCCGATCAATCTGTACGGCGCCACAAAACTCTGTTCGGATAAATTATTTGTTGCGGCGAATTCTTATTCTGGAATTTCCGGCGCGCGGTTTTCGGTTGTGCGTTACGGCAACGTTGTGGGCAGTCGCGGGAGTGTGATTCCCTTTTTTCTTGATAAAAAGAAAGAAGGTGTGCTTCCCATCACGCATCCCAAGATGACGCGCTTTTGGATTACACTCGAGCAGGGGGTACGCTTTGTGATCTCCCGTTTTGAAGAAATGCACGGCGGGGAAATCTTTATTCCGAAAATCCCCAGCATGAACATTATGGACCTGGCCAAGGCCATCGCCCCGGAATGTAAAACCAAAAATGTCGGTATCCGTCCCGGAGAAAAATTGCATGAAGTTATGGTCTCGGTGGATGACGCCCGCAATACCAAAGAATTAGACAATTGTTATGTGATTCAGCCGGCATTTCACTGGTGGAGCGATGAGAATTATCCGATCGGCAAAGATGTGCCGGAAGATTTCAAATATTCGAGCGATACCAACAGCCAGTGGCTGACGGTGGACGAGCTTAAGGAAATCATTAAAACCATATGAAAACTATTCCTTACGCGATACAGTGGATTGATCAAAAAGACATTCGCAGCGTTACGAAAATTTTAAAATCGAACTTTTTAACGCAAGGGCCGACCGTTGAGCTTTTTGATCGCGCCGTTGCCAAATGCTGTGACGCGAAATATGCGGTATCGGTCGCCAACGGGACCGCCGCGTTGCACTTGGCCTGTTTGGCTGCCGGCATTCAATCCGGGGATGAAGTCATCACGAGCCCGATCAGTTTTGTGGCTTCGGCGAACTGTGTGCTTTATTGCGGGGGAAAGCCTATCTTTGCGGATATCCGGGAAGATACGATCAATATCGACCCGGCCGAGATCGAAAAGAAAATTACCGGTAAAACCAAGGCAATCATTCCGGTGGATTTTGCCGGCCAGCCGGCGGATCTAAAGAAAATATACGAGATCGCGCAGAAAAATAAATTGTTACTGATCGAAGATGCCTCGCACGCTTTGGGCGCGACGTATGAGGGAACAAAGATCGGTTCCGGAAGATTTGCCGATATGACAACTTTAAGTTTTCACGCGGTCAAACATATTACGACGGCGGAAGGCGGCGCGGTGGTTATGAATAATGATCATTTTTACAAAAAACTTTTGCGCTTGCGCACCCACGGTATTACCCGCGATCCCAATCAATTAACCGGGAATGACGGCGGTTGGTACTATGAAATGCAGGATCTGGGGTTCAATTACCGCCTGACGGATATGCAGTGCGCGTTGGGTTTAAGTCAACTGCCCAAATTAAATAAATTTCTCAAACGCCGGCGAGAAATTGCCGCTGCTTATAACAAGGCCTTCAGCCGCTATGACGAGGTGCGATTTTTGCCGGATGCGCCGCAAGTCAGATCCGCGCAGCATATTTATGTGCTCATGTTTAAGCGTAATAAATTTTCCGTACCGCGAAAAACCATCTTTGAGGAATATCGCCGGCAGGGGATCTTAGTGAATGTGCATTATATCCCGATCTATTATCAGCCGTTTTATCAGAAGTTAGGATACGCGAGAGGGAGTTGTCCTAACGCGGAAAATTATTATGAGGAAACAGTGACCTTGCCGCTTTTTCCGAAAATGTCAACGGCCGATGTAAAACGCGTGATCGCCGTCACTGAAAAGATCATTCAGCAGTACAGAAAGGTTCGCTCGTAGTATGACCGATATTTTTAAAAAAATTATTTTTGGCGAGATCCTGACACGGTTCTTTCTGCCTTTTGATGCGGCCAACCGGGAACGTCTCAATCCCGAGTATTTCCGCTGGCTCAACGATGAGATCCCAAAGCTCGCCGATGAGTTTATTCAAACGAACAAAATCCTGGAATCGGATTTTGTGAAGGGGTTGAATAAGAGTTTTCAAACGCACCGTTTTAATTTCTTTGCCAGCCGCTGTGTTTTGGAATACATGATCAAGCTTTCCAATCTTCTCAACGACAGTCTGGCGGATTCTGCCGGCCCGGTTGTTTTAGAGGATAATGCGATCCACCGGTTTGCCGTTGAACGCTTTGCCGCTAAATTTAAGATCTCGCCCAAGGTTCAATGGAAACGGTCGGGTCTTGGGGAGCGCCTGGCCCAAATTTTTTGGAACATTTTGTTTTGTTTAGCTTTCAGTTTGAAAAACGGTTTGACTCTGCGGGGTCCGCGAGAGTCTTATAAGGTGATGCGGGAAGCGGTTTGGGGTTTGTATGACGTGGGCGGATATTACTTTCATGATGATTTTTTGGTTGATAGCGAAAAGATAAAGCAAAAATCATTTTTGCTTTTCTCCAGGAGCATCCCAAAAACCGGGGCACGGCTTAAAGGCTATGAGGACGCCCGGCGGTCTCCTTACGCACACTTTAATCTGCAAAAGTTGTCGTTGGGTGTGAAGCCGTTTTTCGGAAGGGTTATTCCCCGATACATCTTGGCAAGCAGCGGTCTTTTATGGAAAGAATTGCCGTCTGGGAATTTTACGCTATTCCGGGCCATATTTTTATATTTTGCGTTTTATGCCTTAGCCTATGAGCGGATCTTCTCGCACTATCGCGTGACCTCGGAGCTGGGGCATTGTTATTTTGCCTCCAACCATATCGCCGAGGCGATCATCTGTGAGAATTATGGGACACGGTATTACCTGATGCATTGGTCTGATTTCTCGATTGAATCGAACCGCTGGACCGTTTCGAATTTAGGCTGCGACAAATATTTGACATGGGGGAAGATCCACGTGCAGGGTTTGTCGACGCCGTATGTGCCGACGGGTTATGTCTTTAAACGGTTCATTTGTGATGTGGCCCAGCGGAAGGAGTCGGTCCTGGCGGAACTGGGCCTGCCCAATGACCGTCGGGTCGTTTCATTTTTCGATGAATCATTTGACGAGATCTGTGAGATGACGCCGCAGCATTTTGTCAATTTTTGGCGGACAGCTTATCAATGCGCTTTGGAAAATCCTAACGTGACCGTCCTGATAAAGCCCAAGGCCGCGGAAAGATTTCAGCAGCTGCCGCGGCCGCTTAAGGCGCAGTTTGAGGAGATCCGGCAGGGGATCAAGCGGACGACGAATTTTTATATCCTCGATGAGAAGAAATATTGCTTTATCGAAGCGATCGGAGTTGCCGATATCGTTGTCAGCCAGGGAATGACCAGCTCATCCACGATCGCGATCATCTGCGGGATCGAGGGCCTGTATCTGGATGAAGTCGGTTACGGCCATCCCTTTGCCAAACATTTTAAGGATAAAATTGTTTTTGCCGATCCCGAGAAATTATTGAACATGATCAAGAAAATATTGATAGGAAATGAAAATCCGTGCAGCTCCATCCCGGCTGAATTGCTGCGGGAATATGATGAATACAATGATGATCGCGGGATCGATCGCTTCCGTGAAATTTTAGCGGCCGGCGCTTAACGAGGAGATAGGATCTTTGAAAAAACAACGCAGCGGAATTATCGTTCAGGCACGCATGGGGTCAACGCGCCTGCCGGCCAAAGTGATGAAGGAGATCCTCGGGGAGCCTATGCTCTGGCGCGTCATTGAGCGGCTCAAAGCCGTTGCGTCGGCGGATGTGATCGTTATTGCCACACCCCAGGACCCCCAAAGTGACCCGCTGGTCAAGCTCGCCCAAAAGGCAAAGGTTGAGGTGTTCCGCGGGAGCGAGGAAGATGTCTTGGAGCGTTATTACCAGGCTGCGGAAAAGAATAAATTGGATGTGGTGGTGCGTGTCACGTCGGATTGCCCGCTCATCGATCCGCAGGTCGTTGACGCGTGCCTCCGGTATTTCTTGGGCCATCCACCGGTGGATTATGTCTCCAATACTATGCAAAGGACTTTTCCCCGCGGGATGGACACGGAAGTGTTTTCTTTCAAGGCGTTGGAAAAGGCTTATCAAAAAGCGCTCGAGCCTTACGAGCGGGAACACGTGACGCCCTATATCGCCAAACATGGCAAGACGCTCAGTTATCAGCAAAAGGAAAATCAATCAGTGTACCGTTTGACCGTCGATACCGCTGAGGATTTTGAGTTGATCAAAAAAATTTTTGAGACATTGTATCCGAAAGATAAGAATTTTACCTTGGCGGATATCATAAAATTTTTAAAACAAAATCCGTCGCTGGTGAACATCAATAAGCACGTGCAACAGAAGGCGTTGCCGCAGGGATGAAAGCGCTCATTCTCACAGAAGGCGGAAGGAATATCGGGTTCGGTCATCTGACGCGGTGCTTGGCGTTTGCCCAGGCGCTCAAAGTTCATACCGCAACGAGGAATTCGAAGATCGATATTGTTGTTTGCGGCGAAGCGAGTGCGAAACAATTTTTAAATAAACAAGGCGTGCAGCCTGTCTTGGCTGATTGGATCCGGCATCGAGCAAAAATTTTAGGCCGGGTGAAAGCGGCGGATCTCATTCTGATCGATTCCTATAAAGCGCCGGCAGCTTTGTACTCCTGGGTCGCGCGTTTGAATCCGGACGCGGTTATTCTGGCGATCAATGATTTCAAACGCCTTGATTATGATGTGGACGCGGTAATCAATCCGTCGGTCTATGGTGATGAGCTGAAATATAAAAAAGATGTCTACGGCCAAGGCCGGCCGCAGTATTTGTTGGGCAAGGATTACATCATTGTCCGCCAAGAATTTCAGAGGCAGAAGCGGAAGAGTATTCGCAGAGCGGTTAAAAATATTTTGGTGACGTTAGGCGGTATGGATCACGGGAATTTCTTGCAACGAATGGCTGATTTTTTGTTGAATAATTATCCACATATGCAATTTGGCATGGTGACGGCACAGAAAAACCTAAAGTTAAAAGCGCAAAGTTTAAAACGCTATTCCGGTCTTTCGGCCGCCGCGATGAAAAAATTGATGGAACGATCCGATCTGTGTATTTCCGGCTGCGGGCAAACCTTGCATGAACTCGCGCGCTGCGGGACACCGACGGTGGGAATATGCCTGGCTGATAACCAGCGGTTGAACGCGCGATATTTTCAAGAAAAGGGATTCCTGCAATACGCGGGAGAAGCCAAAGATCGGAATATTTTTTTAAATGTGGGTCAGGGCATGCAGAGATTAGCCAATTCCAGAATTCGAGAACAAAGGAGTGCCGTTGGACAACGGTTGGTGGACGGGCAAGGCGCGGCGCGGATCATTGCCGTCGCACTGCAGATAAAAAAGGAAAAGATCATGACCCTTCGGCCGGTCCGCCGCGCCGATTGCCGGGACATTTGGCTTTGGCGCAACCACCCGGACGTGCGTAAATACGCTTTTCAGTCGCAGCCCATTTCTTATGCCGAGCATCAAAAATGGTTTCAGCAAATGGAGCGCGCGCCGCAGGTTGAGCTTTATATCGCGGAAAATTTGAAAAAAGAAAAAGTCGGCCAGGCCCGTTTTTATACGGATTGCTGCGGGGCTTCGTTCATCAGCGTAAATTTAAATCCTAAATTCTTCGGCCGACGGCTCGGCAGCCGGCTGATCAAGGATGCCACGCAAATTTTTTTAAAGAGAAACCCGGCGGTCAAACACGTGCTGGCTGAAATTATATCGAGCAATGTTTCCTCCCAAAAGGCTTTTGCGAAAGCCGAATACCGGCATTTCAAACGCAGCAGGAAGGATGATCAGTCGATCGTCACGTATGTTTTTCGGAGGGATGATGGGTGTAATTAAGAAAGATCATTGTTTTGTCATTGCCGAGGTTTCGGCCAATCACGGGCATAATTTCGCTAAGACCGTCCAATTGATCAGGGAGGCCAAGGCGGCCGGGGCCGACGCGGTCAAATTCCAATGCTATACCGCGGATACCTTGACCATCAATGTAGAAAATAAATATTTCCAGATCAAACACAAAGAATGGGGCGGCCAGACGCTTTATCAGCTTTATCAAGAAGCCTATACCCCGTGGACTTGGTTCAAAAAATTAAAAAAAGTTGCGGATGATCTGGGGGTCGTTTTTTTTGCGACCGCCTTTGATAAATCTGCGGTGGATTTCTTGGAAGATCTCAATGTTCCCATTCACAAGATCGCCTCATTTGAATTGGTGGATATCCCGCTGATCGAATATATGGCCAGAACCAAGAAACCTTTAATTATGTCGACGGGCATGGCCACCAAGAGTGAGATCAACGACGCCCTGCAGGCGGCCCGTGGCGCCGGGGCCAAAGACATAGCTTTGCTGAAATGCGTCAGCACTTATCCGGCCAAACCCGAAGCGATGAACCTTAAAACGATTCCGGATATGCAGCGTTTGTTTAAATGCCCGATCGGCTTATCCGACCACACCCTGGGGATAGGTGTGGCCGTGGCCGCGGTGGCATTGGGCGCCCAGGTCATTGAAAAACATTTTACCCTGAGCCGTAAGGTAAAAACGCCGGACAGCTTTTTTTCCCTGGAGCCGCAGGAATTGAAAGCCTTGGTGGAAAACATCAGGGTTGCCGAGAAAGCGCTGGGCAAGCCGCACTATGGCCTGACCGCTGATGAACGGAACAGTAAAATTTTCCGGCGGTCTTTATTTGTCACCGCCAATATTAACAAGGGCGAGGTCTTGACCGAAAAGAACATACGTTCTATCCGTCCTGCCGCCGGGCTGGCTCCCAAATATTTGCCGCAAGTTCTAGGGAAAAAAGCCAAAAAAGCCGTAAAAAAAGGTATGCCCTTGGCCTGGCCGCTGGTACGTTAAAGGAATTCCAACAGCATGAAAAAAAATCTTTATAATTTGTTCCTTAATAATGTCCGTAAGTCTCCGGAGAAGACGGCTTATAAGTTTGAAGATATCGTCCTCACGTATCAGCAGACCGCGGACGTGTCTTTTAAGTTAAGTGAATATCTGCGGTCCATCGGTGTAAAGCCGGGGACGCACGTCGGGGTTATCTCCAACAATGCCTTGGAATTTTCTTTGCTTTTCTGGAGCGCGGCGTATCTGGGGGCAGTCCTGGTTCCTCTGATGCCGAGTTACCAGGATGAGATGATAAAAAGCCTTTCTCAGGCGACGGACATCGAGTTGATACTCGTAGAAAAGAACCTCCTGCCGGGTAAAAAACAGCTGGCGGAAAATTTTAAGATCTTTCCTCTGCCGAAATTCGCAGACCTGATGCAGGAGACCGGAGATTCGACGATTCAAGAAAGCGACGTCGAGCCGGAGGCGCCGTTTATCATTACTTTAACGTCAGGTTCGACGAGCCAGCCCAAACCCATTGTTTTTTCGCAGGCGACAAAGATCGCGCGATCCATCAACGGCGCCCAAGAACTTTATGAAATTACTGAAAACGACGTCACCGTGGTCAGTACGCCGATGTATCATTCGATGGGGATGCGGATGTCCATTCTGCCTTTGTTGATCGGGGCGACCGGCGTGATCTTGCCGAGGTTTTCTCCTACTTTGTGGGTGGAGCGGGTGGAAAAAGAAGGCGTCACCTTTGCCATCGTCGTTTCGAATCAGATCGAAGCGCTGCTGGATTTTTTGGAAAGAGAAAATATCAACATAAGATCCCTTAAGAAATTGGTCTCTTCGTCCTACACGTTGAAATTAGAAACAAAAAAGCGTTTTTTGGAGAGGGTCAAATGCCGGTTCTACGAATGTTATGGGGCCTCCGAGATCGGTATCGCCACCAGTATTGAATTTCAAGAGGGCAATACGAAGCTGGACAGCGTGGGGGAGCCGTTGCCTTATGTGGATGTCAAGATTTTGGATGAGCACAACCGCCCTGTGCCGTTTGGCCAGGAAGGGGAGATCAGCGTCAAGACGATCACGCTCTACAGCGGATATTACAAGAATGAAGCAGCGACGAAGCAGAGTTTTTGGGAAGAATATTTCAAGACAGGAGACGTGGGATATATCGATACGGACGGTTTTCTCTATTACCGCGGCCGGGAAAAAGATGTCATAAAATACGGGGCGATCAATTTGTATCCCGGAGATATCGAGAATGTGCTGCTGCGGTTTAAAGGGGTGAAAGAGTGCGCGGTGGTGGGCGTGGAGGATAAATATTTGGGAGAAGTCCCCTTGGCGGCGATCGTTTCCGATGAGAAGATCGAAAAGAAAGAACTGCGGAAGTTTTGTCTGGCTAATCTGGCGGATTATCAGTCGCCCGTTGATTTTGTTTTCATTGAGGCGATCCCCAAAAACGAACTGGGCAAGGTACAGAAATTTAAATTGAGAGAAAGCCTTCGCGAAGATTATAAGGCTAAAAAGATGCATTTGGTTTAAAAAGGGATCCAAGTTATGAAATTAGCCGTATCCGTCATCATACCCGCGTTCAATATTGCGGACTTCATTCTTAAGTGTCTGGAAAGTTTAAAAGATCAGACCTTGTCGCAGGATTTGTTCGAAGTCATTGTTATCGACGATGTATCGACCGACAAGACGATGGAGCGGGTGAAGGGTTTTAAGCAGCTGAAAAATCTTAGGGTGCTGACCTTGTCGGTTAACGGCGGGCCGGGGATCGCCCGGAATAAGGGAGTGAAGGCGGCCCAGGGGGAATATATCCTTTTTTTAGACGGAGATGACCGCCTGGAACCGCAGGCCCTGGAGATCCTCTATCAAAATATGCAGGGCGGAGTAGACTCGATCGCTTATAACTGGGCCTATTCCGACGATATCGCTAAAACCCCGCGGAAAAGAGACTTCCCGTATATTGCGCCGGATAAGGCGGATTTTATTCAGAATTATTTAGGCATGAGTGTCAGCGGCGATGTTATTTACACAACGACAAAAAGAGAGATCTTTGAAAAATACAATGTGTCTTTCTTGGGAGGTTATCACGAAGATATCGCGGTCATATTCAAAATGCTCTATCTGTCCTCGACGATAAAGAAATTGCCGGAGGATGTGTTGTATTTAAAAAATAACCGGCCCGGATCGATCGTCAATACGATCACCTTTAAGCACGTTGACGGTTATCTCGGTTCCTGGCCCGATATCATGGATTTTTTAGTTAAACACGAGGGTGCGGCGGCGCTCGAGCAATACCTCAATTATTATCTGCGCGGCATCAACGGGCTGGTTTATACATTGATCTATAAAACGTTGCATACGGCGTGTCCCGACGATCTGGCCGCGAGAAAAAAGATCTACAGCTATATTTTCAGTGCATTGCAGAAAGACAAATTTATTAAAGGTAAAAAAATGAGCGATTTTCCGAAACAAACGAAAAAGGACATAGCCGCGCATGAATATTATCGCCTTGTATCAGAGGACAAATTGAGCGATGAGATTATTTTGGCTTTCGAGAATAAATTTTTTCGGACTACTCCTGTGGAGGCAATAAAATGATGAAAAAAACGTTAAGCTGTGAAGCCTTGCACGGTTCGGTGTACTTTGCCCCGGACATGCTGCGGCATTGTTGTAAAAGATTCCACCGAAATGGAAAAATGCAGGGTGACGTGGAGATCTTTAAGGTTTCCTCCCCCGAGGATATCACCTTCGAAAAGATCGTCGAGCACAAAAAGAAATTATACGACGATATCAATGCCGGCAAAGAAACGCCTTGCACCGGCTGTCCCTGGCTGGTCTCGGATCATTGGAAACCCATCGAGGAGATGAAAATAAAGCACGTCTCGGTCGAAGTGCATTCTGTCTGCAATTTGAAATGCACCTACTGCAGCGATATTTATTACGGAGGCAAGCTGCCCAATTATGATATCCAGAAGATCATCAAGGATTTTGTGTCCCAGGGTGTTGTCTCAAAGGATGTTTCCCTGGTGTGGGGCGGCGGTGAACCGGGTTTATTAAAAAATTTCGACAAGGTTTTTCCGGATATCGTCAATACGCTGAATCCGAAATCCAATTATATTTTTACCAACGCGATCATTTTTAAGGACGTCATTGCCGAATACCTCAAGAACAATGCCGCCACGATCGTCGTGAGCGTCGATGCCGGGACGCCGGAGACCTTCAAAGAGATCCGGGGTGCGGACACGTTTGAAAAAGTTTTTCACAGCCTGGAGCGCTACGCCGCGATGGAAGGGCAGAATGTCATCATAAAATACATCCTCATGGAGGGGAATTCTTCCAAGGAAGAGATGCTGGGTTTTGTCGAGAATGTGCGCAAACATCATCTGGAAAAGTGCACGTTCCAGATAAGCGCGAATTACAAGCTCGACGGCATTGCCGATGAGGGTATAGAGGCGGCCTTTTTTCTTTACAAACGATTGAAAGATTTAGGGATCCACCTGATCAATTTTGACGACCATCTTAAACCGCGCATCAAGAAACTAGCGGCGATCAACAGCAAGATTGCCGAGCCGATCATCGTCTGGGGGGCCGGCGAGTACGCGCGCCGACTTATGCAGACGGATAAATTCTTCCGGCAAAACAGGATCAAATTTTTTGTGGATAAGAACCCGGAAAAACAGGGCCAGGAATTCTTGGGGTATCAGGTGAAAGCGCCGCAAGAAATTTTGAAAGACAGCGAGAGCAAATTTTTCATCGCTTCGGCCCTGAATTTTAAAAAGATATACGAAGAATTGGTGAACACGCTGGGAGTTTCTCCCGAGCGGATCATCGATAATCCCGCGCTATGAAAGGTGAGACTAAAACTATGCAACCGTTCAAACTGGCTTTTGTCGGCGGAGGGCTTAACTCGGTCGCCGGGTATACGCATTTTTCGGCCAGCCGCATGGACCACAAATTTCAGGTGGCCACCGGCGTGTTCAGCCGGAACAAGGACACCAACCAAAAGACCGTCGATTTCTGGGGGATCAAAGATCACTACCCAAGTTTCGAAGAACTGCTCGAGAAGGAGGCGCAAAACGTCGCAGCCTTTGTGGTGCTTCTCCCGACGCCAGATCATTATCAGGCCGTTGCCGAACTGTTAAAGCGCAATATCCCGGTCATCTGCGAAAAGCCGCTGGCCTACGATTGCGGACAGATCAAGGCGCTGCAAAAGATCTATAACCCGCAAAAACATTTTCTGGTGACGACCTATAATTACAGCGGTTATCCGCTGGTCCGGGAGCTTAAGGCGATGATCGAGGCGGGAGAGTTCGGAGACATCCTGCATATCCATCTGGAAATGCCGCAGGAAAGTTTTTTGCGGCCGCCTAAGACCTTGGATTATCCCCCGGGATGGAGAAAAGTCGACAGGGAAATCCCTACCGTATGCCTTGATCTGGGCACGCATCTTTTTCATTTGCAAAAATTTCTCACCGGGAGAGTTCCCCGGCGGTTTGTCAGTAAAATGAACAGTTTTGCCCCTTACAAAGTGATCGATGATGTCAAAATCATTTCGGAATTTGACGGCGGGACAACGGGATATATGTGGTTCGGAAAAACCGCGCTGGGAAACCGCAACGGGCTGCGCATCAGGGTCTTCGGGACCAAGGCCAGTGCGGAGTGGTTTCAGCAGGAGCCGGAAAAACTCTTTGTCAATAAGAGCAACGGGAGCCTGAACATCATCGACCGCGGGAATGCCGAAAAGATCGCCGCGGAAAAAAGGTATAACCGCATGTTCGCGGGCCATCCGGCGGGTTTTATCGAGGCCTTTGCTAATCTCTACCGGGATATCGCGGAGGTGCTGGAATTGTTCAAGCAAGGGAAAGATTACTCCCATCCTTATATTTGGCGCCTGGACGACGAAGCGCAGAACCTGCAGTTTTTTGAGCAAGCGGTCGTTTCCAATAAAGAAAATCGCTGGGTGGAGTTTACCGAGAAATGAACAGAGAAAAAATTTTAACGGTGATCATGGATTTTTTGGAGAAAAGAGGAAAGCTCCCCGAAGATAAGAAAAAAATATTCAGCTACCGCTACCTTGAGACCGGGCATATCGATTCCTTCGGTATGATCCAGCTCATCATGTCGCTCGAGGATGAATTCGGCATAGAACTGCAGCCCGAGCATTTGGAGAATCTGGAGGGTTTGAGTACGGTAGGAGGGCTGGTCGATCTTGTGGAAACGAGGGTTAAAGCCAAGCGATGAAGGGAAATTATTCAAAACAGGATATCATAAACGCCCTTACGGAAGCGGGAATTCAAAAAGCAGACACGGTTTACGTAAGCACGAGCCTTGGCCTGATCGGTCATCCACCGGAGAATATCAAAAGCGCGGATGAACTTTGCGAGCTTTTTTATAATGCGATTTGGGACGTGATCGGAAAAGATGGCACGCTCATCGTTCCTGCTTTTTCGTACACGTTTGGTAAAGGCACAGCCAGCGAACCGGCGGTTTTCGATCCGCAAGCGACACCTGCTGACGTTGGGACATTTCCGAATTTTGTCCTCAAACAAGCTGGCGTCAAAAGATCTTTGGATCCGATGGTGTCTGTCGCGTGCAAGGGAAGGCGATGCGCTGAGTTTATCAAGGACCTTCCTCCGACGAGCTATGGAGAGGGTTCCTTTCTTTCCCGACTGGCCCAGAGTGACGCGAAACTTTTAAATTTAGGGATAGGCCCGGTCTGGCTGCCTTTCGTTCATCACATCGATTGGCTTCTCAAGGCGCCTTACCGGTATGACAAGCTTTTTCAAGGTTTCATAAAACAGGGAGGAGAATTGGTCCCGGTGCGCTGGGTTTACAATGTCAGGATCCGCGCGGATAATTCTTACCCCAGCACGCAGGCCGTCGGGAAAATGGCGGAAGAAGCCGGTTTATGGAAATCCGCCCCGCTGGGAAAAATTAAAATTTTTTCCATTGTTTGTGATTGGTATTTCGAATTTGCCAAAAACGCGGCGCAAAAAGATCCTTGGTTGTTGGTCAAGGGCCCGGCGGTTGATCCGGCTTCCATTGAAAATGAGTTAGAAGAATCCAAAGAACTTGTTGCGGAGTTTTTAAGAGAACAGAGTTTGATATGAACACTATGACAGGAAAAGCCATGTACAAATTGGCGGAGCGGTTGCTCCCGATATGCCGCAGCATTACGGGAAACGGTGTCCGGGCGACCCTGAAAATATTGCAAGAGCACATTCCTTTAACCGTGCAGGAAGTCCCGTCGGGAACGCCGGTGTTTGATTGGACGGTTCCCAAAGAATGGAATATCCAGGACGCCTATGTCAGTGATGCCAAGGGAAAGAAGGTCATTGATTTTAAGAAGAATAACCTCCACGTCGTTGGTTATGCGACCCCGGTCAATAAAACCGTTACGCTGGCTGAGCTCCAAGAGCATCTTTATTCGGATAAGAAATTACCCAATGCCATACCGTATGTCACTTCTTATTATGCAGAGCGGTGGGGATTTTGCCTGGCGCATAAGGATCGGCAGAAGCTGAAAAAGGGGAAGTATAAAGTCGTGATCGATTCCGAACTCAAGGATGGCTCGCTCACCTATGGTGAATTGATCATCCCGGGCCAATCACAAAAGGAGATTTTTCTTTCCACTTACGTTTGCCATCCTTCTATGGCCAATAATGAACTTTCCGGCCCGGTGGTCACCACGTTTCTGGCCAAATGGCTTTTAAGTGAACCGCGGGAATATACCTATCGGATTGTTTTTATTCCGGAAACGATCGGCTCGGTCACTTATCTGAGCAAAAATTTGCAACACATGAAACAAAACATCATTGCCGGTTTTAATGTGACCTGCGTCGGCGATGAGCGTTGTTATTCGTATCTTCCTTCCCGGCTAGGGAACACATTGGCGGACAAGGTCGCGCTGAATGTGTTGAAATTGAGACACCCAGATTTTATTAAGTATTCATTTTTGAATCGCGGCAGCGATGAACGGCAGTATTGTTCCGTCGGAGCTGACCTGCCGGTGGCTTCCATTATGCGCAGCAAATATGGAACGTATCCCGAATATCATACGTCCTTGGATAATTTAAAACTTATTTCGGCGGAAGGATTGGCCGGATCATTTGCAGTGCTGCAAGAGTGTATCGAGGCATTGGAAAAAAATAAAAAATATAAAATGACGTGTTTGGGTGAGCCGCAGCTGGGGAAAAGAGGCCTCTATCCGACAATCAGCGCCAAGGGGTCGGCTGAGCAAGTCAGGAACATGATGGATTTTATTGCCTACGCGGACGGGAAACTTGATTTAATCGACATCAGCGAGAAGATCAATGTGCCGGTCCAGGAGCTGTCCCTTATCGCTGAAAAATTACGCAGGGCGCAATTGGTAGAAGTTGTGGCGGAGCCGTCCCTAAAACAATACGCCATAAGTGAGAGAGGTAAGACCAGTGCCCGTGTGGGTAATTATTTGGAACAAAACACTGGCCAGTGACGGTTTTTGCCTTGACAGGGGGGAGTTAAGGACTATAATACACAAGTGTTCATATTTTGAACATGGGAGTTTATATAGAGATTTAAGTTATTCATATTAAACGAATTACTGCGCAAACAATCTGAAGAATATATGCTAACTAGCCAGGTCAAAATCACGGAACAAGAGAAGTGGAATAGCTTTCAAAAGGAGTTCTATAACTCCCGGGAACACTCCCGGATGTGGTATGACGGCAATTCGCATTTTGTTGCTTCAATTCTAAATAAATTTATCCCTTTTGCCACGCTGACCACGCAAGAGCAAATTTTAGAGATAGGCTGCGGGGCAGGGCGATATACACTTCCGCTGCTTTTAAGAGGATACCAGCTTACGGCTATCGATATTTCCGAAAGAATGCTGAAGAAACTTCAGGAAGATACTGATAAACTGAAAATACCCGAAAAGCAGTACACGATCATGCGCAGCGATATTCATAGCTTAAACGTTGAAAATGATAAGAAGTTCGATATTGTGATCGGCTTTAATGTCCTGCATCATTTATTTGATGTTAAAAATTGTTTTGAAAATATCGCACGCTGTCTCAAAAAAGATGGCAGGATGGTTTTTTTGGAACCGAACGCTTTAAATCCTTTGCACTACATTGATACTTTGTTGGATCGAGGCTGGCAAGCTGAGGGCCATAAGTTCGACAGCCTTCCTGATCGTGTTAGAATGAGCCTGACTGAAGCCGGTTTTCATAATATTCAATATCGCCGTTTTGGATTTTTTCCTCCCCTCTTGATTAATTGTTTTCCTTCATTATTAAAAACCGAAAGTTATACTGACCAATTTAAATTTTTCAATAAGGTCTTACCGTATTTCATGATAAAAGGTGAGTTTTAATCTAATGGATAAAGAACTCCAAACCTCTGCTCCTACAATCCCGCAATACCCGGTACGTTCTCAAGGAGAATGCTTGGCGGATAAGCTTTACGTCCAGGAAAAAAGCAGGATGGGGTACTGGGGTCAATACGATCATTTCATTGCCGAAAGGATGCAGTGGCGGGCCTCAACGATGCGGCATATTTTTCACATTCTTCCCGGGCAGAAGATATTGGAAATCGGGGCAGGCAGCGGCATCTTCACCCAGGCGATGATTAAAGTTACCCGCAACGAATGCCCGGTGACTGCGGTGGTGTTTTCCAAAGAAGACGCCGGCCGCGCTGAGAAAACTCTCCAAGGGTTGAACGCGCAGGTCAAGTATATGGATGATTTTCCCGGGCCTATCCGTGAGGAAAAATTCGACTATATCGTGGCGCATCATATGCTGGGCGATGAGAGCCGTAATATTTTGCTGAATGATGTTAAGCATTTGCTGAAACCTGGAGGCGCGGTCTTGTTTTTTGAGCTCAATCCCTGGAACCCGTATTACCGGCTGCGCAGATTCATCCAAAGGCTCATTCCTATCCGCTGGCGCCGACCGGCTGAAGCGCTCTCCTTAAATCATCTGCAAATCCTTTCCGTATTTTCCGAAACCGGTTACACCCACATTCATGCCACTCCTTATGATTTCTTATACGCCCCGGTCCCGCGCCGTTTGCTCTGGCCGGCCAAAAATTTAAGCTTAATTATGGAAAATTGTCCAGGGATCCGGAATTTTGCCGGGTCGATTTATGTCTGGGCCCGGTATGCCGCCACCAACGCTCAACCCAGGATCAGCCGGGACCTCGCTGAGCATGCTGAGTTCGCCGGCCAAGTTTCCTTTGTTATCCCATGCCATAATGAAGAAATGAACGTCGGCCCTTTGGTCGAGGGGTTAAAAAATTTTTACGGAAAATATATTCATGAAATTATTATTGTCGATGACAATTCCAAAGACCAAACGTATGCGGTCGCTCAAAAACTGGCTGTTGAAGACCTAAGAGTTCGTGTCGTCAAGCGCAGTCCGCCCAACGGCGTAGGCCGTGCTTTGCGGGAAGGGATTGCTGCGGCGAAAGGGGAATACGTTCTGATCATGGATTGCGATTTTCAGGAGATCATTCCGGAATTGCGTGATTTGTTTGATGCCTTGGTGAAGGGAGCGGACGTGGTGGTCGGGTCGCGGTTCTCCCGAGAATCGGTCCTCTTGAATTATCCGTTCACGAAGATCATCGCTAACCGGGCGTTTCACTTTCTGGCCAATATCCTTCTGGGAAAACAATTCCGGGACTTAACGAACAATCTGAAAATTTTTAAAAGAACGGTGGCGCAAAATATCACAATTGAATTCGATGATTTTGCGGCGAATGCCGAAACCGGATTAAAACCTTTGCTGTTGGGGTACAAGGTGGCAGAGGTCCCGATCTCTTGGATGAATCGTTCTTTGGTCATGGGGTTCTCGTCTTTTAAGATCATGAAGACCGGGCCCAATTACGGCCGGCTGCTGTTCAGGCTTTTGGGACGCCGGCTGACCCGACGGGGATTTGGGAAATTATGAAGGAAAGTTTGAAATTTATTGATCACCTCTGGGGACGGTGCCTGCTGGGCGTTCTGGCGCTCATTGTTATTGCTTTGAATGTGCCTTATTTTCAGAGCAACATAATCCCGCGGCACGACTCAATGCTGGCGTATGAACTCTATCATTTTTTTTATAGCAACTTGCTGTTTAACAAAGAGATCGCGCAGTGGATGCCTTTTGATACTTTTGGATTGTTGAGCAACCATGAACAGTTGGAATCGATCACGCCGTTCAGCTATTTGTCATTTTTGGCGGGATACATTTTTAAGATCAAAGACGCGCTCTTATTGTTTAAGGCGACCTTGCTGGCGGAACAGTTGATCTTTCTCATGGGGATGTATTTGTTGAGCAGAGCGTTGTTCGCCCAAAAGAGCACGATCTTTATCCTGTGCCTTGCGGCCGTGAGTTATCCGGACATGTATCACCAGGTGAATTTCAATTTTCGTATCTTTTATTTGCTTCCTTTAGGGATTTATTTTTTGCTTTTATTCTTTGAGAGGAAGAAACCGAAATTTTTTTGGTTGGTAGGTGTTGTCTTTATGGCGTGGATCACCGGGACGATCCTCTATTATATTTCTCTGTGGACCTTCATTTTTACCATATTGTTTGTGGGCCTTTATTTGATCAGCGACAAGAAAATTTGGCACGGCTTTAAGCAGCCGTCTAACTACAGTATTTTTTTGATCGTTGTGTGCGTAGTCGTGGCGGCCAGCCTTTTTGTTCATCTGAAAGAGATGCTGGATTTTGTTGATTTGCGGTCTCGCGGCCCGGGCGGCAAAAATTCTTTAGGGATGTTCTTGACCTGGAGCACAGGCAACGGCCTGTCCCATTTTTATCAGCTGCAAACGGTCCATAACCCATCGACCAGGTATATCGGTTTGTTACCGCTCTTTTTCTTTGTTTGGGCTATTCTGAAAGTAAGAAGTAAAATTTTCTTTGTTTTTTTAGCTGCGACGGTATTGCTGTGGTGGTATTCGGCTGGCGGTATTTTTTCGGCCTTGTGTTATTTTTTTCCGGGGATGTCCTATTATCGTCACATTGGTCTCATCGATTATGTTATTCATATATTCATGCTGCTGTGTGCGGGCTTTGGGTGGGAGAGTTTCTGGAAAACCCCCGGCAAAGTGCAAGTGCGTTCGGCCTTGATCGTTGCAGCTATTTTGGTTTTTCTCATCGATGCCTTCCGGGTATCCGGCGATTGGATCATGGATTTTTATCTTAAAGGATCGGATTGGAAAGGGTGGGCGGCGAGTCTCACGCTGAACAGTGTTCCTTTGAAATATATGGTGTATCTGGCCGCGGTCCTTTTGCTCGTTATGGTTTTTGTGATCTGCAATATTTATGAAAAAAAGACACAGCGGAAATTGAACCGCGGGTGGATGGGTCCGCTGAGCCAGGCTGTGCTTATAGCGGCATTTTTATTTGATATTTTTTCGTCCCAGCTCATTTATTATAAGGCAGCGGAAAAACTTTCGGACGAATACCGTCCCTTGCTTTATACGTTGCAGGCGCATCCGATGCAGTTTCAGGAAAAAAGGACCGAGAAGCCCGTGGAGTCCCGGCAGAAAGATGCGTATCAGCTGGTGACCCGGCCGGAAGGCAGAAATCATTATTCCGTCGCGTACAGCTTCTTTCAATTTGATTCCTGTTTTTCGGAATTTAAAACGCATATGCTGCCTTTGGGATTTTCGCGGTTTACGCAGACCCGGTATAGCATTGATGAAGATTTTTTACGCACGATCGGCTGCTATACCCCGAAGATCCGGTTGGTTTCCAAGGCGGTTTATACGGATACGCTGGAGCAGACTACCGCTGCGATGCGCAGCATGCCAAAAATATTTGATACAGCGGTGCTGCGCGGTGTGGATGCCGCGACCAAGGATGCATTTTCAAATCAGCCGCCGCGGCCCAGGGAAAATTCGGAGATCCGGATGAAAAAATTTTCCGCCAATCAGGTTGCTTTTGATGTCAACGTGCCTTATTCGGCCGGCGCTTGGCTGGTGTATGCCGATTCGTATCACCCCGGATGGAAGGCCTATATTGACGGAAAACGCGTTTCGGTCTTTGAGGCGTATTTAAATTTCAAAGCGGTTCTTTTGACCGGCGGGCAGCATCATGTCCGCTTTGCTTTCGAAAACGGCTTAGGCTCGGTTATCAGTCAGGGCATTGCCTTGTTTGGTTTGGCCGTTGCGTTCACTCTTGCCGCGGCCTTTGTATGGGTTTTGTTAATGGGGGATAAGCAACAGTTAATTATTAATCCAGCTTGGAGGTAAAAGCATGGGAAGCAAGAAAGTTTTAGTGACGGGGGGAGCGGGCTTTATCGGCAGTCATTTGGTGGATCGCCTGATCGCGGATGGACATCAAGTCACTGTCCTGGATAATTTTTCAACGAGCAAGCCGGCCAATCTCGCTCAGCACAAAGGGAATTCCAATCTTAAAGTGGTCGAGACGGATGTGGCGAACTTTGAAAAGATCATCCCGCATTTTAAAAATCAGGAGATGGTCTTCCACATGGCGGCCTTGGCGGACATTGTTCCTTCGATCGTCAATCCGCAGGGATATTTCTGGTCGAACGTGCAGGGCACCATGA
Organism: Omnitrophica WOR_2 bacterium RIFCSPHIGHO2_02_FULL_48_11; assembly: GCA_001805615.1. GTDB lineage: Bacteria > Omnitrophota > Gorgyraeia > Zapsychrales > GWA2-47-8 > 2-02-FULL-48-11. Next base: position 30,807 of record MHGP01000035.1, on the reverse strand, counting down.
CGGTGGTGGAGGCCGCGCGCTTGTCGGGTGTAAAAAGATTTTTATATACCGCATCGACTTCTTGCTACGGTATTCCTCCGAAAGGATACTTTCCTTCCCCGGAAACAACTCCCATAAGTCCGCAATATCCCTATGCCTTCACCAAATATATCGGGGAGCAGACTGCCTTGCATTGGGGACAAGTTTATAAATTGCCGGTTGTGTCTTTGCGTTTATTTAATGTCTATGGTCCGCGGGCTCGTACGACCGGAACCTACGGAGCGGTTTTCGGCGTATTTCTGGCGCAAAAACTCGCCGGAAAACCGTACACGGTCGTCGGTGACGGAAATCAAAAGCGTGATTTTACCTATGTCTCGGATGTGGTGGACGCGTTCATCGCTGCCGCTCATTCGGACGTGCAGGGTGAAATTTTTAACGTCGGGACAGGAAACCCGCAAAGCGTTAACCGTTTAGCCGAATTGCTTGGGGGAGAAAAGGTCCATATTCCCAGGCGGCCCGGTGAACCGGATTGCACCTGGGCGGATATTTCTAAAATTCAAAAAATGATCGGCTGGGAGCCTAAGGTGTCGTTCGAAGAGGGTGTCGAAAAGACGCTGCAGTATATCGATTACTGGAAAGACGCGCCGGTGTGGACCCCGGAGAAAATTGAAAAAGCGACGGAAGATTGGTTCAAATATTTAGTAAAGGATTAAAAGGGAAATCGGAATGCCTGATGTTTCTAAAACAACAATAAAGGTAATCAGTGCTATCCCAATTTCATCTATACGATCAATTGGGAGTATTAAGGAAAATTGGGATGGAAAATAACGTCAAAATAAAGATTAAGCCGTTGCCGGCGTTGGCCAAGATCGTCGAGGACTTGAAGAAAAAAGGCAAAAAGGTCGTCCAGTGCCACGGTGTCTTTGACCTGGTGCATTTGGGGCACATCCGGCATTTTAATTTGGCAAAAAAAGAGGGTGATGTCCTCGTCGTCACTGTCACCAAGGATAAACATGTCAAGCGCGGGCCGGGCCGGCCGATCTTTAATGAAGATCTGCGTTCCGAAACGCTGGCGTCTTTGGCGGTCACGGATTACGTAAGTGTCGTTGATGCTCCGACGGCGGTCGAGGCCATCAAAATTTTAAAGCCTAACGTTTATGCGAAGGGGTCCGAATACCGCAGCCGTGAAAAGGACGTCACCGGCAAGATCTATGAAGAAGAGGATGCCGTTAAATCGGTCGGCGGGCGCATTGCCTTTACCGATGACATCACCTTTAGTTCCTCGAGTTTGATCAATAATAATCTGGATGTTTTTCCGTCGCGCACTTTTAAGTACCTGCGGGCGCTGGGTAAACGTTATACGATCGATTCTGTCGTGAATTCTTTGCAAGGCTTGAAGAAATTGAATGCGCTGGTGATCGGCGATGCGATCATCGACGAATATCATTATTGTCTTCCGATGGGAAAATCCTCCAAGGAGCATTTGGTGGCGACCCGCTATACGTCCGAGGAAATGTTCGCGGGAGGGACTTTGGCAACGGCGAATAATGTGGCCAGCGTTTGCGGCAAAGTGGATCTGTTGACGGTTTTGGGAAAAAAGAACACCTGTGAAGATTTTATCCGCGGTAAACTCGCTTCGAACATCATGCCTTTTTTTGTTTATCGGCCCGACAGCGGGACGATCGTCAAGCGGCGTTATGTGAGCGAATGGGGTAGCCGGAAATTATTTGAGATTTGTTACATCAAGGATGATGATATTGCCGCGGAACAAGAAGCGCAGATCCTCGAGCAGCTGCAGAAAAGAATAAAGAATTATGATGTGGTCATTGTTTCAGATTTCGGTCACGGGTTGATGACCAAGAAGATCATCAACTTTGTCCGTTCAAAGGCCAAATATCTGGCCGTCAATGTTCAGACCAATAGCGCCAATATCGGTTTTAATCTGATCACAAAATATCCGGGTGCCAATTGTGTGTGTATCGATGAGATGGAATTGCGCTACGCGGCGCATGACAAGTTCAGCGATGTGCGCATGCTTTTAAAGAAAGTTTATGCGCAGATCGGCTGCGAACATATTATCGCCACGCGCGGGTTCCATGGTTCGCAATGTTATTCACAGAAAGAAGGCTTTCACGAAACCCCGGCCTTTGCTTATCGGATCGTTGATGCGATCGGGGCGGGAGACGCCTTTTTTGCCTATGTAGCTCCGTGTTTTGCCGCCAAATTGCCGCAGGATCTTATTTCGTTTATCGGCAATGCCGTCGGATCATTGGCGGTGCAGATCGTCTGCAACCGTGAGCCGGTTCATCTGGTGGATCTAAACAAATTTATAACGAGGTTACTCAAATGAAAGAAGAAATAAACCACAATCATCAGTTGCTAATAAGTTTATTGAAGGATATCGTTACAACTAAAAAAGGAGAAGGTCTTTCTGCTTTAGATGAGGCAGTCGAATCCGCGATTAATTTGATTTTGGCGCAGACCAATATCGGCGGAAAACTTATGCTCATCGGAAACGGTGGGAGCTCCGCGATCGCCAGTCATATGGCAACCGATTTTTGGAAGAATGCCGGCGTGCGCGCCACGGCTTTCAATGACAGTGTATCGTTGACCTGTATTGGCAACGACAATGGCTATAAGCATGTATTTGAGAAACCGCTTGAAATGTTCGGCGAGGAGAAAGATGTTTTAATCGCGATCAGCAGTTCTGGGATGTCTGAAAATATTTTACGAGCGATCGATGTTGCTCAGAAAAAGAAAATCCGTATTATTACTCTTTCTGGATTTGGGGAAAATAATCCCCTTAGGACGAAAGGTGAAATTAATTTTTATGTTCCTAGCATGCAATATGGTCACGTCGAAGTGATCCATCACGCTATTTGTCACATGTTTATCGATGTCATTATTGCAAAAAACTTAAAAGCCAATCGAAAGGTAGAGGCGTTATGAGTAAGCTGCAGACGATTTTGATCACCGGCGGTGCCGGTTATGTCGGGGCCGTGCTGGTCCCCAAACTTATCAAGAAAGGTTATAAGGTCAAGGTGTTGGACCTTTATCTTTACGGCGATGCTGTCTTAAAAGAGGTACAAGGGCATCCCAATTTGACCGAGATCAAGGGGGATCTGCGCGATACGAAATTATTGGAAAAGATCATGCCGGGCACGGATGCGGTGATCCACTTGGCCTGCATTTCCAATGACCCCAGTTTTGATCTGGACCCGGGGTTGGGGAAGTCGATCAACTATGATGCCTTTCGGCCGTTGGTCCAGATTGCCAAGAAAAACAAGGTGAAGCGGTTTATTTACGCCTCGAGTTCGAGCGTTTACGGGATCAAGGAGACGACGGATGTCACGGAAGAACTTTCGCTCGAGCCGTTGACCGATTATTCCAAATATAAAGCGCTTTGTGAAGATGTTCTTTTAGAAGAAGCGACGGATGACTTTATCGTTTCGATCTTGCGGCCGGCAACGGTGTGCGGGTATTCGCCGCGCCTGCGCTTAGATTTGACGGTCAATATTTTGACCAATCACGCCATCAACAAAAAAGAGATCACGGTCTTCGGCGGCGATCAGACGCGGCCGAATATTCATATCGAAGACATGACCGACCTTTATGTGTATTTGCTGGAATTGCCGGACGAAAAAATTCACAAAAAAATTTATAACGCCGGTTACGAGAACCATAAAGTCAAGGATATCGCCAAAATGGTCCAGTCCATCGTGGGCGACCATGTCCCGATCAAGACTGTGCCGACGGATGACAACCGGTCGTATCATGTTTCTTCCAAGAAGATCAAGAAGGAGCTGAACTTTGCTCCGCGGCACACCATTGAACAGGCGATCTTGGATCTTAAGAAGGCTTTTGACGCGAATAAAATTCCCAACTCGATGACGGATGACCGTTATTACAATATCCGCACGATGAAAACGGTGCATTTAAAATGAAACACGTCATCGGGATCGATTTTGATAATACGATCGTCAATTATGACGCGGTGATGCTTAAGACGGCACAGGCCTGGGGATTGATCAACGGACAAGTGCCGCGGAATAAGAAGGAGATCCGTGACCATATCCGCCGGTTGCCTGACGGTGATATTCAGTGGCAGAAATTACAGGCCTTTATTTATGGTAAGGCCATGGATCAAGCCCAGTTGATAGACGGCGTGAAAGAGTTCGTGGAATTTTGTAAAAAAGAAAAATGGGACGTGTGCGTTATCAGTCACAAAACCCAATTTGCGTCGATGGACCGTGAGGGAATTGATCTGCGGCATGTCGCTTTAAACTGGATGCGGGCAAATGGTTTTTTCTCAGCAGGAGGATTAGGTTTATCTAAGAAACAGATATTTTTTGAATCGACCCGGGCAGAAAAGATCGCCCGGCTTAAACAACTGGGTTGTACGCATTTTATTGATGATCTGGAAGAAACTTTTCTAGAAGATTCGTTTCCGAATAATGTTGAAAAAATTTTGTATGCATCGAATGATAAAAGGCAACCGTTGAAAAGCGTCAGGGTTTTATCGACGTGGGAAGAAATTTATGACTATTTCGCTGGGGCAAGAAGATAAAACACAGGTCGAAGCAGCCAAAAGGATCGCCGCAGCCCTGTTGGGCCGGGCGGTTGTTTCGGCGGAAACTATCGGCGGCGGACGCAATAGCCGGGTTTACCGCATCGAAACGCAGGGCGGAAAATTTTATGCTGCCAAATTTTATTTTCAGCATCCGGGAGATAAGCGTGACCGCGCGGGCGTTGAGTTTAACAGTCTGCAATTTTTGTGGAATAACGGCGTAAGATGCATCCCCGAGCCTATCCGGGCGGATGTTAAAGATGCATGCGCTATTTATGGATTTATTGACGGAGAAAAGATCGTATCCTCGGCGGTAAGCGCTCAAGACATCACTGTCGCAGTGAATTTTTTGGCAACGCTCAAGGATCTGCGCGGTAAGGCGCGGGGACAGGATTTTGCTCCCGCCTCCGAGGCGTGTTTTTCGGCGCAGGCCTTGTTCGATAATTTAGAAAAACGATTTAACCGGCTGCTGGCCGTGCAAGGTGAAGGGGAAGAATACCAATGGCTGCATGATTTTCTTAAAAGCGAGTATTTGCCTTTTTTACAGCACGCGATCGAACAGACGAAAAAAGAATTGGAGAAGTGGGGCATTGCTTTTACTGAGGAGAGCAGCGCCAGTGAAAGGACGTTAAGCCCGTCGGATTTTGGGTTTCACAATGCCTTGCGCCGCCCGGACGGAAGCCTGGTCTTTCTAGATTTCGAATATTTCGGCTGGGATGATCCGGTGAAAATGATCTCGGATTTCTTGTTGCATCCGGGCATGAGCCTGTCTGAGGCATCCCAGCAGCAGTTTGCGAAAGAAATTTATCAGGTCTTCGGCGAATACCGGAATTTAGCGCAACGGGTTCAACTTTTTTATCCGCTGTGGAGCATGAAGTGGACGTTGATCCTTTTGAATGAGTTTGTCCCCAAGGACATGCTCCGCCGGGGATTCGCGCAAGGGGAGTTGGGCGATCGAAAAAAGATTTTGAAAGAGCAACTGCATAAAGCCCAGAAAATGTTAAGGACAGTTAAGGAATATTATGAATCAACCAGTCATGCATAGTCAGTCCCAGTTGGATAAACGTTCCAAAGAGCTTCGCCGGACGATCATTAAGATTTTAGATGCCGGGCGCCGGGGGCACGTTGGGTCGGCGTTTTCCGTCGTGGAGATTTTACGCGTTCTTTATGACGATATTTTGCATTATGATGCGAAAAACCCTCATTGGAAGGACCGCGACCGCTGTATTTTAAGCAAAGGTCATGGCTGTTTGGCACTGTACACTATTTTGGCCGAGAAAGGATTTTTCCCGGAAGCAGAATTGTGGAAGTTCTGTAAGGCTGACGGAATCTTGGGAGGGCATCCGGAGCATAAAGTGCCGGGTGTTGAAGCTTCGACGGGAAGTTTGGGGCACGGGCTTTCGATTGGTTTAGGTTTTGCGCTTAATGGAAAAATTGAAAAAGCCAAGCACCGCGTTTTTGTGATTGTCGGCGACGGTGAGTGTGACGAGGGTTCCGTGTGGGAAGCCGCGCTGTCCGCCGGAAAACATAAATTGAGCAATCTGACGGTTATCGTTGACTACAACAAGCACCAGTCCTACTCGACGACGTTCGAAGTCCAGGACCTGGAACCTTTTGCCGATAAATGGCGCAGTTTCGGTTTTGGCACGGTCGAGGTGGATGGTCATGATGTAGAAGCTTTGCGTAAACTTTTTTCTTCATTACCGGTCGACTCACAGAAACCGACCGCCATCATTTGTCATACGGTGAAGGGAAAAGGGATCAGCTTTTGCGAGAACAATATGAAATGGCATCACAAGAGCAAGGTTTCCGATGAGGAGATCGTAAAACTTTTGGAACAGGTGGAGTAATTTATGCGGCAAGCCAGCTTAGATGTGGTGTATGAATTAGCGAAGAAAGATAAACGCGTCTTTTTTATAGGATCGGATCTGGGTGTCGGCGTCTTACAGAAATTTAAAGATGAAATGCCGGAACGTTTCTTAATGGAAGGCGTCAGCGAGGCCAATATCGTGGGGCTCGCGGCGGGTTTAGCGATGGAGGGGAAGATCGTTTATATCAACACGATCGCCACTTTCTTGACTCGACGCTGTTTCGAGCAGATTGTGCTGGATCTGTGTTTGCATAATGTCAATGTGCGGCTTCTGGCGAGCGGCGGCGGATTGGTTTATACGCCCTTAGGGCCGACCCATGAAGCGATCGATGATATTGCGATTTTGCGCGCGATCCCCAACATGACGATTGTGGCGCCGGCGGACGCGGAGGAAATGCGGCGGGTGATGGCCCAGACATTGGATTATCCTGGCCCGATGTATATCCGTTTTGCGAAGGGTGGCGATCCCATCGTAACGCGCGAAGATATTCCTTTTAAAATTGGCAAGGCCTTGCTCTACCGCGAAGGCAGCGATGCGTTGGTGATCACGACCGGTATTACTTTGCAAAATGGTTTGGAAGCGGCCGAACGTTTGGCGCAGGAAGGGTTAGAAATCACTGTTCTGCATGTCCCGACGGTAAAACCCTTGGATAAAGAAAGTATTTTAAAAGCCGCAGACCGGGTTGCCACGGTGGTGACGATCGAAGAACATACTATCCTGGGCGGTTTAGGCGGGGCGGTGGCGGAAATTTTGGCCGAGGCCAATTTCAATCCGGGTAAAAAATTTAAACGCATCGGTATCCCGGATGTATTCCCAAAGAAATACGGTTCACAGGCGAGTTTGATGAAAGAATTTAAGATCACCACGGATCATCTGGTGGACGTTCTGAAGAATTTAGTGAATAGCGAAATTCCAGCAAAACTATCAGAATCAGAATTGGTAAAGGCCGCCTCGCCGAAATACGAGGCGAGCCTCGCCATAAAAAAAGAAAAGCGGGAGTAAATCGATGGGACAACTGCGCGAGATCGTGACACCGTTGCACAAAAGAACTAAAAGAGATTATTTGGCCCGCATGGTGGATGACAAAATTCATTGCATGTTGAAGGCCAAGGAATATGAATTTGATTATTGGGACGGCGATCGAAGGTACGGATATGGCGGTTACAAATATGACGGCCGCTGGAAAGCCGCTGCCGAAAATATTATCAAAACGTATCATTTAAAACCGGATGCCAAAATTTTAGATATTGGCTGCGGCAAGGCCCATTTATTGTATGAATTAAAACAATTGCTGCCGCAATCCGAGGTGCATGGTTTTGATATTTCCAAACACGGCCTCGCCGACGCGCCCGAAGGCATACGGTCTCATTTAACCCGCCGCAAGGCGCAGGACGTGCCTTATCCCTGGAAAGATAAATATTTTGATCTGGTGATATCCCTGGGATGTTTTCATAACCTGCGGCTCTTTGAATTGGAAAAAGCTTTAAAGGAAGTCGAACGCGTCGGCAAACAGGGTTATGTCATGCTCGAAAGTTACCGCAGCGAAGCAGAGCTTTTCAATCTGCAGTGCTGGGCCTTGACGTGTGAATCCTTTTTTGACCAGGAAGAATGGGTCTGGTTGTACCGGCATTTTGGTTATACCGGCGATTATGAATTTATTTATTTCGAATAACTTACATTGGGGAAAATTATGAAACAAGAAATCTTAGAAAGTAAAATTTCTGCCGCAGCGCAAAAGACGATGCAGGCCGCGGTCCTCGTCGATCTGAATAAACCGCTCGTCGTGGCGCGGCTGGATTTGCCCAAAGTGTTGTCTTTCGGGCAAGTCTTGGTCGAGGTCCGCTACAGCGGTATTTGCGGCGCGCAGATCAATGAGATCGAAGGCGCCAAGGGGCCGGATAAATTTTTGCCTCACCTTTTAGGGCACGAAGGTTCAGGTGTCGTCCTTGACGTTGGGCCGGGGGTGAAGCGGATGAAGAAAGGCGATCACGTGGTCATGCATTGGAAGCCGAGCGACGGTCTGCAAGCGGAAACACCGGTGTATGATTGGAACGTCCTGCCTGCCGGCAGGCAGGGGAAAAAAGTCAATGCCGGATGGGTAACGACTTTTAATGATTATGCGATCGTTTCGGAGAATCGTTTGACGACGATCCCTAACGATTTTGATCTTCGCCTGGCACCACTTTTTGGCTGCTCGGTCACGACCGCGATGGGGGTGATCAATAACAACGCACAGCTTAAAATCGGCCAGTCGATCGTGATCTTTGGGATAGGCGGCGTGGGTTTGAATATCGCGCAATCCGCCCAGATGGCCTCTGCGCATCCGATCATCGGCGTTGATCTGTTTGATTCCAAATTGGACATGGCGAAAAAATTCGGCGTTACGCATTGTTTCAATTCTAAAAAGAATCCCGATTACCTCGCAGAGATCAAGAAGCTGGTCGGCGCTCAGGGGGCGGACGTGGTCGTGGACACAACCGGCAACGCGCGCGTGATCGAGACTGCTTATGAATTGACCCATCCCGACGGCAAGACGATACTCGTTGGAGTCCCTAAAAAAGGCGACAATATCTCGATTTATTCTTTGCCGTTGCATTTTAAGAAAATTTTAAAAGGTTCGCACGGCGGCGATGCGCAGCCGCATCTGGAAATCCCGCGTTACATCCGGCTTTATCGGGCGGGAAAATTGAAACTGGACGAATTGATCACGCATGAATTCAGTCTTAAGGAAATCAACGAGGCGATCGCGATTTTGCGAAAAGGCGAAGCGGGCCGGATCCTGATTAATATGAAAAAGAGTTAAAAAATATGATGCAGCCAGCCCATACATTTCGACGGTTAGTGATTTTGGGAAACACCGGTTTTATCGGCGGGCATTTGGAGAATTATTTCCGTCGAACGCATCCTGGCCTGGAAATCATTGGTCAGTCGCTTGAGCAAGTGGATTTAACGCAATATGAAGATGCCAAGCGGCTGGCAAAAAATTTTGATTTAGAAACAGCCGTGATTATGTGTTCGGCGATTAAACGTCAATTTAGTGATAACGCAGAAACATTTTTGCAGAATGTACATATGTGCGTGAATCTCTGCCGTGTTTTGGAAAACGCTCCAGTTCAGCGACTAGTTTTTTTTAGTTCCGCGGCGGTTTATGGCGAGGACATTCATAATACAGAAATTACTGAAGAAACATTAATTCAGCCGCGGTCTTATTATGGTTTGGCGAAATACACATCGGAGCGGTTGTTCACTAAAATATTTGAGCAAAAACCGCAAAGCTCGCTTTTGATTCTTCGCCCGCCGTTGATTTATGGCCCGGGTGATCAGGGAAAAACGTACGGCCCGGCAGGATTCTTAAAAGCCGCCATCAATAAAGAGCTGATCACGCTTTGGGGAGATGGTTCTGAACTGCGGGAATTTATGTTTGTTGAAGATGTGGTTAAGCTTATCGATCAATTGATGTTAAAAAAACATTCCGGCGTAGTTAATGTTGCGAGCGGACAGAGTTATACGTTTAGACAGGTGTTAGACATTGTTGCGAAAGCGGTTGGCACAGAATTGAAGGTTAGTTTCAAAGAAAGATCCAAGAACAAAGTTGATAATGCTTTTAACAATGGGAATTTATCTAAAATTATAGGCGATTTTAAATTTACATCGCTTACGGAAGGAATACGAAAAACACTTTTAGCTGAAACCACTTTAACTGAAAAAACAATTTAGAAAGGAATCATCATGGACAGAGAATTTTTCTTAAAAAATGGTTATATCATTGCGCCGGCGGAAAGGATCGATGTCTTAGAGCAACTGCGCGATCAAATATTCGAGAAAGCAAAGAAGATGGTGGACTATAATGGAGAAGATGCCACGCAATTTTTTAATCAGTTCCACCATTATGAACTTACCGGGACTCAGCTGAATGACCGCCGTTTTGAATTGTATAATGACATTTCGAAGAATTTAAATGCCGGGGAATTAATTTATCAAGCCTATGAAGATCTTCTCACGAACCTCGTCGGGCCGGACATTTTAGTCCAAAAAGGGACGAATCTTGTTATTCAACAACCCGGCGATTCCAATACGTCCCCGGTCCATAGAGATTCTCCTCTCAATTCACCCTTTGAAGTGGTGGGCTGGGTTCCTTTGGTGGATATCTATGCCACAAAAGGAATGTATGTTTTAAATTTAGCAAAAACAGACAAGGCACTGGAGCTTTTATCTGATTTAGATTCAGGTTATGAACAATTTCAGAAATATACCGAGAAAGAAGGAACGCGGCTTGAGATGAAATTTGGGGAAGCACTCTTTTTCTGGCCGGGCTTAGTCCATGGGATCCCATTAAACCAAGAAGAAGAAACGCGATGGTCGCTTAACATTCGCTACAAAGGATTATTTTCTCCGGTAGGCTCGAAGGGATTAGGAGAATTTTTCCAAATATTACGCCTTTCACCTTTAGCGCAAGTTGCTCTGGAGCATGAAAAGGAGGAGTGCAGCAAATGAAAAGTTATTATTCCTGTTTAGATGCCGGATTTGTCAAATATGCGCCGCAATCGTTGCAGCATTTGGCAAATGGCGAGAAAGCCAAAAAGCTGAGCGGTAAAATTATTTTTTATACCGCGGAAGATTTTAAAACTTTACCTTCGCATGGCGTGATTAAAGCCAAGATGGATGAGAAACAAGCGAACATCGATGGCATTATCTTTTTTACTTTACGCCAGTTTTTTTACGGTGGACGTTTTGATTACAAATTTTTAAAATATGTTCTTGATGAGGGGTATGAGGTGCATTTTGCCAGGGAGGATATATCCGTCGAGAATCAGCAACGTTTGGATGAGCTTTTTCCGATCTTTTATGCGACGCAATTTGTGATCAAGCGCGATGAGGCAGAATCCTCGTGGGATCATATAACCGGCCCTTATGAACGCATCGATCAGGAACAGATAATTTCTAAGGAATTGCATAATGTTGCCTAGTAGAAAAACAGTCACAGATCATTTTGCCCGTACCGAACCTGTCGTTGAGCTTTTGGACCTTGGTCCACAGCCGATCTGTAATAGATTTTTGCAGAATCCGCGGGAAAATGAATATGTGTATCCGATGAAGCTCAATATCTGTGAGGCTACGGGTTTGGTGCAGATCAACGACCCTGTGCCTGCCAGCGAACTTGCTCCGCGCTTTAATTGGATTACTTATAACGAGCCAGAGGCACACTTGGATGATTTGGTGGAGAATATTATCGCCTTGCCCGGTTTAAATCATGATGCCAAGATCGGCGGTGTCAGTTTCAAAGATGATTCAACTTTGGAACGTTTCAATAAAAAAGGATTTAAGAATATCTGGCGCATCGATCCCAAAGAAGATCTGGGGATAGCGCAAACGGGTATTGGCATCGAAACTATTCAGGCCTATTTGACGACGGACAATTTAAAGAAGATTATTAGTCGTAGAGGCAAATCAGATGTCTTGATCGTCCGTCATATCCTGGAGCATGCCCATGACCCGTTACAATTTTGGGAAGTCTTAAAGGATTTAATCAAACCAAGCGGTTATATTGTTTTTGAGGTGCCGGATTGTACGCAGGCCATTGCAATATGTGATTACACGACGATCTGGGAAGAGCATACGCTTTATTTTACGCCGGCGACTTTTAAGAATTGCTTTTCCTACAATCAATTATCTTTGAAATGGTATAAAAATTACCCTTATCCCTTTGAAAATTCTCTTATAGCTATTGTGCAGCCTAGCGAAAATATTCAACCGCAAGTTTTGCAGGATAAAATTTTGCAATCTGAGGTTTTACGTGCGAAAAATTTTGCAAAGAATTTAGAAGTTTATAAAGAGAAAATACAAAATTTTTTTAGAGAATTTAAAGAACAAAACGGGAAGATCGCGCTTTTCGGCGCGGGTCATTTAGCTTGTACTTTTGTGAATATTTTCGGCCTTAAAGGTTATATTGAATGTTTTATTGACGATCATCCTCAGAAGAATGGATTATTTATGCCGGGATCAAAATTAGAAATCAAAGGATCCCGGGTTTTGATCGACGACAATATTAAGCTTTGTGTGCTAAGTCTTAATCCTTTAAGCGAGAAGAAAGTGATAGCTAATAATCAGTCGTTTGTTAAACAAGGCGGCGAATTTACTTCTATTTTTGGAGGAAGTTCATGTGCTTTGGAGATTTTAAGATCCAATCGGAAAGAAGCGGGATATGCAAACTAAAAAATTTAATGAAGAAGTATTGTATACCAACGAGGAAATTACCAATGTTTCCCGTCAGGACATCGCTGCTTTAAAAAAAATGGCCATGGCCAATCCGCGCCAACGGATCCGGCTTTGTTCGCACAGGAGTGTGGAAGATGCTATTCATGAAATGCTGATTATTCACGCGAAAGAAGCTTACGTGAGACCGCACAAACATTTGCATAAGAGTGAGTCTTTCCATTTGATTGAAGGCAGCGTTGATGTCTTGCTGTTTGATGAAAATGGTCAATTGCGTCAGGTGATAGAGATGGGGGATTATGCGTCAGGGAAACAATTTTATTTTAGAATTAATGATCCTGTTTATCACACCTTAATCATCAACAGTGACTTTATTGTTTTTCATGAGGCAACGCAGGGTCCCTTTGTCCGGACAGATACAATTTTTGCCCCTTGGGCTCCGGAAGAAAAAGACGCAGCAGAGGTGAAAATTTTTATGGGTCAACTTAAAAAATCAAAGGAAATTTTCCAATGAAATTTTTAGTCTTAGGCGCCTCCGGGTTTGTCGGCCGAGCTACTTATGCTTACCTGAAATCGCGGGGCTATAAAACCGTCGGGACGCAATATTCTGCCTCTTATCCCGAGTTTATTCAATTCGATTTAACCAAAGATCGAATAGAAAGTGTTATCGGACCATCATTTTTTCAAGGTGCTGAACCGAAATTTGCCATCATATTTGCCGGTTTTACCAATACCGACCGATGTTTTCGCGAAAAGGATGTGAGTTGCAAAATTAATGTGACCAATATGATCCAATTGATCGAGGATTTGGTTCGTTTGGGAGTAAAACCTATTTTTATTTCCACATCGGCTGTATTCGACGGGCAAAAGGGCAATTATAAGGAAGATGCTCAGCCATCGCCCGTATCGGTGTATGCGCATCAAAAATGGGATGTTGAAAAATTTATTACCAAGAATTATCCCGGGGCTTTAATTGTGAGATTAGATAAAGTGATTGCCGATGATCCTTTTTCAAACCATATGTTTACCGAATGGAATCGTCTCGCGGAAAAATCCCAGCCGATCTATTGCATTGAAGATCAGGAATTCGGACCGACCCAGGTGGAGGATGTGGGCAAGGCCTTAGTTGGTTTATGTGAGAAAAATTGTTCGGGAATATATCATTTGGCTAATCCGAATTCTATGAATCGAGTCGCCTTAGCCGAAGCGTTTTTTAAGAAATTAGGCAAGAAAGCTGAGATTGTGGCCTTGCCGCAAAATAAATTAAATTTACTGGAGAAAAGACCGCCACGCTCGTATTTAAATGTGGAGAAATTAATAAAAGCAACAGGGATGGTTTTTACAAACGTTGATGAGGTGATAGAAATTTTTATTCAAAAATTAAAAAGCAAGGAACAAAAAAATCATCAATCTTCATGTGTGCGGCGTTCTGACTGCCGGTTATGTCATTTCAAGGATTTAGAGCTTATCTTGAAATTTATTCCAACGCCCGTTGGTGATTCTTATGTGCCGGTTGAGAAAATTCATCAGAAGCAGGAAGAATTTCCTTTGGAATTATTTCTGTGCAAGACTTGCGGTTGCGCCCAGTTATTGGATGTGGTGAATCCTAAAATACTTTACGGTAATTATATTTATCAGACTTCCATTTCCTTAGGTCTGGTCGAACATTTTAATCGCTATGCCAAAGAAGTTTTGGATTATCTAAAACCCGCCCAGGCGTCTTTGGTTATAGATATCGGTAGTAATGACGGAACATTACTCAAAGCTTTTAAACGTCAGGGAATGAAGGTTCTTGGAATCGATCCGGCTCCTGAGGCCTCAAAATCAGCCAATGCCGCCGGCATTGAAACTTTAAATGATTATTTTCGTGAAGAATTGGCGCGCCAAATTTATGAGCAGCACGGGCCCGCTTCAATTATTACAGCTAATAATGTCATTGCGAACATTGATGATTTGCCTTCTTTCATCCGGGGAATTCGTACTTTGCTTTCGGCAGATGGCTGTTTTGTTTTTGAAACAGGCTACATGGTTGATTTTGTCCAAGGAAAACTCATTGATACAATTTACCACGAGCACTTATCTTATTTTACAGTTTCCTGCATGGAGAAATTTTTCCGCGAACAAGGAATGGAATTGATTTATGCCGAACATATTCCGACCAAGGGAGGGTCCTTCCGCGTCATTGTTCAATTAAAGGGAGGGAAAAGAAATGTTTCTCCGATGGTCCAGCAAATGATCCAGCAGGAAAATAAAATAGGTGTGGGTGACCCGGCTATTTATCGAGAAATTTCTCAGGAGGTCGAGGAGTGGAAAGCTCAGTTATCGGCATGGCTCACCGATATGAAATCTCAGGGGAAAAAAGTTGCCGGATACGGCGCATCCGTCGGGGTAACGACATTATTATATCTATTTGATCTGGCGGATAAATTGGACTACATTGTCGATGATAATCCGGCACGGTATAACTTGTATACGCCCGGCCATCACCTGCCGGTTTTTTCAAGTGATGAAATTTATAAGCGCAATCCGGATTATGTATTGATCCTGGCATGGCGCTACAATGAACCGATCATCAAGCGGCATAAAAAATTTTTGAATGAAGGCGGGCAGTTTATATTATTTTTACCTAAGTTGGAAATAGTATCCGGTGCTCAGCTTAATCAGGACGCAGTTAAATAGAATTTTATACAGATGAAAACATTGCAACGAATTCCAGTTCCAGAATATCCCCAAAGTTTAAGCTTTGGCTTTTCTGAAGGTTTTTGTAATTTGCGCTGTCCTAAATGTCCTGTCCATGGGGACAGTAAAGAAGCTCAAACTCTCATCCGCGGGAATATGAATCTTCAGGAAGCTTGCAAACTTTTTGATGAGCTTAAAGGCAAAGATGTTGTCGTCGCTGGAAACGGCTATTCAGAACCATTATTGCAGAAAGATTGTTGGGATTATTTGAAAGCCATGAAGGATAGGGGATTAGCGGTGAATCTTAATACCAACGGGCTTTTGATGACGGAAGAATATGCCAAACGCATCATTGATTTAAAGATTGATTGTATTTTTGTGAGTATAGATGCCACCACCAAGGAAACATTAAACCATGTCCGCTCAACCCCTAAGCTGGAAAAGGTTCACGAAGCTGTGTTTCATTTGTTAAAAGCCCGTGGAGAAACTAGAGACACGCGTATTGGAGTTTCCTTTGTCGTTGAGGAAATCAATAGGCACGAAATGGATCATTTTGTTAATTATTGGATTCAGCATGTCGATGCTGTGCGCGTGGCGGAAGCGTATATTTCTAAAGAAATGATAAAAGAGCGACTACAAAAAAAACGAAAGCCTTGTTCTATTTTGTACACGACTATGTTGATTCATAACAACGGTAATACTCCTCTTTGTTGTTGGGATGGGCATGGCATGACAAAGGTCGGAAATGTTTTTAAGACAAGCATTAAAGATGTTTGGCATGGAGAAGAAATGGAAAAGGCTCGTTATTATCATGAAACTGGTCAATTTGACAAGGTTCCTTTTTGTAAGAATTGCAATGATTGGATGCGTAATGATTTTGCAGAAAGTGAAATCAAGGGAGATGTTCTCATAAGGCGCTCTCCTTTGCTTACATATTATAATCGGATAGACCGGTTAACAACGTGGAAATTTGGAAAAGGCTCGCAAGTGAAAGAAAATGAGCTTGATAACAAAGAGGTCTCATGATTAAACAGCACAGTGTAATTGTCGGCGGTACTCGCGGGATCGGAAGAGAGATAGTCAAAGAATTCAGTAACCAAGGGCATATTGTTTCCATTGTCGGCCGTCGAGAACCGAAGGCGGAAGATAAAAAAATACTCAATGCACATTTTTGGATGCTGGATCTGGCTGAGCAAACTAATATTGCTGCTACTTTTCAGAAAATTATCCACCAGAACGGAAAAATAAATAATTTAATTTTTTCGCAGAGGTTCCGCGGTGAGTCTGATCCATGGGGCGGAGAGCTCGAGGTCAGTTTAACAGCGACAAAAAATATTATTGAATGTGTGAAAGAAAATTTTAATAAAAGTGAAGGCGGGGCCATTGTTATTATCAGTTCCATTGCGTCGGAATATGTTGCAGATGAACAGCCCGTAAGCTATCACGTCGGTAAAGCTGGGTTGGTGCAATTGGGACGTTATTACGCGGTCCTGTTAGGGCCCAAAGGAATCAGGGTCAATGTGATATCGCCAGGGACGATTATCAAAGAGGAATCAAAAGGATTTTATCAAGATAATCAGGAACTGGTTGATATGTATCAGAGTATAGTGCCTTTGGGGCGGATGGGAACATCGCAGGATATAGCTCAGCTGGTATCATTTCTTTGCAGTTCAAAATCTTCATTTATAACCGGACAAAATATCGTTGTTGATGGTGGCCTTTCTTTGCAATGGCATGAGTCTTTAGCTCGAAAACTTGCTCAATTAAGCAATATTAAAGTGACCCGTTAAGCGTTCATCATGAATAATACCTATAGAATTCAGATAAATATCATGCAAATACTCCAACCCATGGCATCAAAAAAGTTATTTGAAAAATTTTCGACTAAGATTTTAAAAACAATTCTTCTGTTGCCAGGTTTTATTTTATTTTTTATTTTGAGGATATTGCAGCCGGTGTTTCATTTCCGAATTGCCATAGGCGGTTTTGAACGGATCGGTCATTATATTCATGCTGAGCTGTATTTGCGCAAGAAAAAGGCGGGAGAATATAACCCTGGGGAATTTTTAATTATAGTCAGCGAGAAGACAGCCAATCAGCAGTTGCATCGGATGTTTCAGAGGCGATTGTGCTTGATCGATAATGACTTGATATGTTGGATGAGCACGCACATTAAATCCATAACGAAGAAATCACCTCTATGGCTGGAATTGCCGTACGTGCAATGTTATCAGGAGGTGTTGGATACCATCCCACCGCAGCTTGCTTTTATAGGAGATGAAGAATCAAAAGGAAAGAAGTTATTGGAAGAAATGGGAATAAAAAATAACGAGCCCTTTATTTGCCTTCACGTTCGCGATAAGGCTTATTTGAATACGGTCCATAATTATCGTTCGCCGCAAGAATGGGCCTATCATGATTACCGTAATTGCAATGTGGAAAACTTTTTGCCCGCAGCCGAACATTTGGCTTCGCACGGACTGTATGTTCTTAGAATGGGACATGTTGTAGAAAAACCATTTGTCGGTAAAAGTGATAAAGTCATTGATTATGCCAACAAATTTCGCAGCGAATTAGGGGATATTTATTGTATTTCAAAATGCAAATTTTTTATTGCCACGGAAGGCGGTTTACATAGTATTGCCTGGATGTTTAATATCCCCGTTGCCTACAGTAATAGCGCACCTCCTGCTGGGCTGGTTGGATGGCGAGAGGATGATGTGGTTATCCACAAAAAGCTGTGGGATAAGAATCGAAAACGATTCTTAACGTATAAAGAAATTGTTCAATATGGCGCCGATGCATGGTACCAGAATGATCTTTATCTTAAGGCAGGGCTTGAAGTTGTGGAGAATTCACCAGAAGAAATAGTGGAACTGGCGAAGGAGATGAACGCCCGGTTAGATAAGACTTGGGTAATAACAGCGGAAGAAATTGAATTGCAAAATCGTTACCGAAGCATTTTTCCAGCTGGGCACAGAAGTCTTAGTTTTCGATCGAGAATCGGCACAGATTTTTTAAGGAAGAACCGGGAGCTGCTTCAATAATATAAAAATTGATTATATGTGCCCGCATGTTACTATGAGTTTTAATTCATCAAAATTAATTAAATTCTTATGAGCAAAGAAAAAATTTATTTTGCAGATTTAACTCACACCGCACAAGGAATAAGTGCCGCCACTTTTCCATTGGGCATCAGCTTTGTCCTGAGTTATGCCAAACATAATTTTGGCGATGAATTTGATTTTCAATTATTCAAGTTTCCCGCCGATTTAGCCAAAGCCTTGAGCGAAAAATCTCCCGCCATGCTTTGTCTTTCAAATTATAGCTGGAATTTTGAATTAGCCTATAAAATGGCCACCCTCGTCAAAGAGCGCAGTCCGAAAACAGTAACTGTTTTCGGCGGTCCCAATTTTCCCATTGTTAACGATGAAAAATATGAATTCTTAAGTACACATCCTGCTATCGATTTTTATATTGAACTCGAAGGAGAGATGGGATTTGTGAATCTCACGGCACAATTAAAGGAGATAAATTTTGACGTTCAGCGATTTAAGGAAGAGGGCCGATCAGCCAATAACACGACCTATGTTTTCGACGGGAAAGTTATTTCAGGGCCTATTCAGCGCATAACAGATGTGAATGTCATTCCGTCCCCTTATTTAACGGGAATACTGGACAAATTTTTTCAATATCCCCTTGTCCCTATGATTGAAACAACGCGCGGGTGTCCGTTTTCCTGCACATTTTGTGCCGATGGGATGGTCGTAAAAAACAAGGTGCATCGATTTGAGCAGGAACGTATTAATACCGAGTTGGAATACATTGCCTCGCGCGTCAAGAACATGGATGAATTAATCATCACCGATCTTAATTTTGCCATGTACAAGGAAGACTTGGATACGGCCCGGGCGGTGGCCGAGATCCAAAAAAAATATCACTATCCCATTCTTTTGTCCGCCTCGGCCGGCAAGAATCAGCCGCATCGCACGATTGAAGCGGCCAAGATCCTCGGGGGGTCGTGGACCCTGGGGGCGTCGATCCAATCCACGGATCCGGAAGTCCTCAAAGCTATCAAGCGAAGCAATATTTCTTCCGCGGCCTATCAGGAGCTGATCGATTTCGGCAACAATTTAAAAAATAGCAAAACCCATTCTGAAATTATTTTGGGAATGCCGGGAGACACGAAGGAGAAACATTTTCAATCGCTGCGTTTTGGTATCGAAAATAATGTCAATAGCATGAGAATGTTTCAAGCCATGCTTCTGCGGGGAACTGATATGGCCACCGGAGAGACCAGAAAGAATTATGGGCTCATCACCAAATACCGGATAATCCCCGGTTGCATTGGTATTTATGAATTTTTTGGCGAAAAGCACCCCGTGGCCGAGATCGAAGAAATTATCGTTGGAAACAAAAGCATGTCGTTGGAAGATTATATCGACTGCCGCATCATGAACTTATTGGTTGAGACATTCCATAACAATGCTATTTTTGAGGAGGCCTTTGCCTTGGTGCGCACGTTGGGGGGGTCGCCCTTTGAATGTCTGCTCCATGTCAAACAGCATCCGGAACTATATTCGGCCCGTATCAATGAAATCATTGCCGAATTCATCGTCCATACCTCAAAAGATCTATATGAGAGTTTCGATGAAGCAAAAAATTATGTCCTGACCCCGGAAGTGCTAGAAAAATATATCGGCGGTGAACTCGGGACCAATGAATTGCTGCTGCATCGGGCTTTACTGTTTGCGGAATTTGAGGATATTTGTCGCTTATTATTTACATCGATCGCCGAGACGCTCAAAACCAAGGGGATCTTGACTGCTGAGGTTGAAGGGTACCTGGAGGAATTGAATCAATTTATCGTCTTAAGGAAAAGAAATTCTATAACGGACACAGCCTCTGTCTTTACAAAAAGTTTTTATTATGATTTCCTTGCGGTAAGCCAGGCTAACTTTCGGATCAATCCAAATGATTTCCCGAGGTTGTCCAGCCCGGTTGAATTTTGTTTCTTTCATGATGAAGAGCAGAAGAAACACATCGCCAATCAGGTAAAATTGTATGCTCAAACACCGATCGGGATAGGGAGGCTTATCCAACGTTCGAATTTAAAGCTGTTTTATCGCAAATTTATCAGGCAAGATGGTGTTCAAAAGCTGGACAGTCTGCAGAGAGATCTCGTTGCCGTAGAAGGTTTCTTTAATCAACCCGCTCAGTCTACTTAAAGAGAAAACAATGCCATTTGCACAAATAATGAAAAAAACTATCCGCGAT
>MHGP01000035.1:10114-10192 GCA_001805615.1 Omnitrophica WOR_2 bacterium RIFCSPHIGHO2_02_FULL_48_11 | reverse complement strand
CACCGTAAAGATTTTGGGTTGGTTAAAAAGTGTTGGTATCCCGCCCACATTTTTGTCAGTGGCGGTTTTCTTCATCGG
>MHGP01000035.1:3068-10096 GCA_001805615.1 Omnitrophica WOR_2 bacterium RIFCSPHIGHO2_02_FULL_48_11 | reverse complement strand
TGCGATAGCGGCACTCTCCAGATTTATTGTCACCAAGATCCATTTTTGCCTGATTAAAAATATTATTTTTGATGAGTACAAATCTTTTTTGATGTCGAGTTGGCAATTTTTTGTTTCGAAGAAATATGGGATCTTAGGGAATACGATCGTACGGGAGACTGAGAAGGTGGGGCTTTCCTTTGAGGCGTTCGTGGAAATGTTTTCTTTGAGTCTGAACATTATTTTTTATATCGGCGTGGGATTCTTTTTGTCTTGGAAACTAACATTGATTGTTTTAGGTTTAATTGGAGTGGGCCTTTTGCCATTTTATTTACTAGGACGCACAACCTATAGAATTGGGGGAATTCATACCGCCGCGGCGAACGAATTTCAGGGCACGATTATCGAAACATTTAACGCCGCCAAATTAGTTTTGGGTTTTGGCAATCAGCATATCAGTATTCGAAAATTTTCACAGGTGATTCCGACGTTTGTGAAAACGGCGATTCAATTTATTATGATCCGCACGATTCTCCCGTTGGCCTTTGAGCCTATTGGGATGATTATTATTTTATTTGTGATTTATTTGGGGTTAAATGTTTATAAAATTAATGTTTCGGAACTTTTAATTATGCTTTACGCGTTTCGCATGAGCATCCAGTACGCGATGAGTGTGATTCAGCAGCGTCATTCTATTTTGAATATGGCGCCGGCCTTGGAGCAGATTTACCAGCTCAAAGAGGAAGCGGAGCAGATGAAGCAGCCGTCGGGCGAGCAAAAGTTCGAAAAGTTAAAAACGGCCATCACTCTGGAGAATGTCTCGTTTTCTTACCCGGCGCAGAAAGATGTTTTGAAAAATGTCCGGGTCGTGATCCCGAAAGGAAAAATGGTCGCCATTGTCGGCCGCTCCGGTGCCGGCAAAACAACCCTGATCGATATCTTGATGGGCTTTTATCAAGTCAAAGAGGGGGAGCATCGTATCGACGGGATCCTTTTCAGTCAATTGGACATCAATTCCTGGCGGCGTAAGATCGGTTATGTGCCGCAGGACGCGTTTCTCTTTAATATGTCGATCAAAGAAAATTTGTTGTGGAGCAACGAGGAGGCGACTGATCAAGAAATTATCAAGGCTTGTGACATGGCTAATGCAACGGAATTTATTCGGCGATTTCCGGAAAAACTTGAAACGATCGTAGGTGAGCATGGTGTACGTTTATCGGGCGGGCAAAGACAGCGCATCGCCTTGGCGCGTGCTCTTTTGCGTAAGCCAGAATTGTTGATCCTTGATGAAGCCACCAGTTCGCTAGATAGCGAATCTGAGCTCTTGATTCAAAAATCGATTGAAAATGTTGCGAAAGAAACAACGCTGGTGATCATCGCCCATCGTTTGTCGACGATTCGCAGAGCCGATTATATTTATGTTTTGGATCACGGCTCGGTGATTGAGGAAGGGACATTTGAACATTTAGTAACAATCCGTGATGGGAAATTTTTGAAAGCTGCGGAATTACAAGGAATAGGAGTGGTTAATGAATTGCCGAGTCTGTAAAACGCCCATTGAATCCTTTATGTCTTTCGGGAAAATGCCGATTGCTAACGGATTTTTATCGCGAGAACATTTTGCCCGTGAGTATTTTTTTGAGATGAAAGTGGCGTCCTGTACGAAATGCGGCATGTTTCAGTTGATCGAGCAGCCGGATCGCGAAAAAATGTTTAATGAAAATTATGCGTTTTTTTCCGGGACCTCCAAGGGCATGGCGGTCCATTTTGGAGAGTTTGCCGAACATGTAAAAAAAGATTTTCTGGTGAGCGCTGACCCTTTTGTCGTTGAGATCGGCAGCAACGATGGGATCATGATGAAGCATTTCGCGAACGCGAAGATCCGTCACTTAGGGATTGAACCATCAGCCAATGTCGCACAAAAAGCCAAAGAAAATGGCGTGAATACTGTTTCGCGTTTTTTTGACGCCCAATGCGCGAGCGATATTATTAAGGAATACGGTCAGGCTGATGCTTTCTTGGGGGCCAATGTCATGTGCCATATCCCGTACATGCATTCGATCGTGGAAGGGATCAAGATCTTACTGAAACCCAATGGGGTTGCCATCTTTGAAGACCCTTACCTGGGTGATGTGATCGAGCAAATAACGTATGATCAGATTTATGATGAGCATGTTTTTTTGTTTTCAGTCTCGTCAATTAAATATCTTTTTGAGCAGTATGGCATGGAAGTGGTGGATGTTGAGCCACAAGAAACGCACGGCGGGTCCATGCGTTATGTCATCGCACCAAAGGGGGCGCAGAAAATTTCGGCTAAAGTTCATCAGCAATTGGAAAAAGAAAAAATGCTCGGCCTGCATAAGCCGGAAACGTACGAACAGTTCCGCAAGAATTGTGAACGCTCCCGTGATGAATTGCTGGGGCTTATGAATAAAATTCGCAAGCAAGGCAACCGGATCGTCGGGTACGCCGCCACCTCCAAGAGTACGACGATCATCAATTATTGCGGCATCACGCCGGAGCATATCGAATTTATTTGCGACACGACCCCGATCAAGCAGGGCAAATTCAGCCCCGGCGCGCATATCCCGGTCAAGGCGTATGAAGAATTTGTAAAGGATTATCCGGAGTACGCGCTTTTATTCGCGTATAACCATTCCAAAGAGATCATGGCGAAAGAACAAAAGTTCATGCAATCCGGCGGCAAATGGATTGTGTATGTCCCGAAAGTACAGGTGTTGGAATATGATTTTGTGCAGTGATCCAAGTTTGCTATTTGACATCACCGATGAGGCGGATTGATTCAATGGATAAAATGAGCAAAAAAGAGTTATTTTTTTATTTACTCGTTAGCCTAACGATAATTTTAACTTTCACCGGGTATCTGGCTTATCGTTATGTTAAGCACGTGGTCATCGGGCCGCTGATTTTTTTATTGTATCTTTTTCTTTTATTATTTTGTGCCCCCTTATTTATCCATGCAGTCAAAAAATCTATTCACGCACGATATCTGTTCTTCAAATTCATTGCGATGGCAGGGGCAATTGTATTCATTCTTCTGGTCACGGAGATATTTTTTAGAGAAATTAATTTTCCTCCGATGATGAAAAAAGATGAAATTGCGGTTACGCGATTAAATTTAGAGAGAATCAAAACATTGATTGCTTTGAAGGAAAAGGGATTGAATGCGATGCTTTTTGTCGCTCCCGGTTATATGAGGAAATTCAGTAACGCAGATAATTCCGATTTATACCTTAGCAATATGGGGAACGCGTATTTAGTTGAATATGAGGAAGAAGATGGTCTGATTGTTTATAAATCGGATTCCAATGGTTTTCGGAATCCGGCAAATTTATATGAAAGTTCCAAAAGTTTTGATGTTTTTTTGCTGGGGGATTCATTTACTCAAGGAAGCAGTGTCCCTGACGGGTATACGATCGCAGATAAGATACGAGAGGGCGCCAATGTTACGGTCTACAACGCGGGCATAGGAGGGTCGGGCTTGATTACCCAATTAGCGATATTTTTGGAATATGGTTTAAGGAAAAAACCGAAGAATGTGGTTCTCGTTCTTGTTGAAGGGGTAGGGTTGACGAGAGCTTATCTTGAACTTAATGATGACCATCTTAAGCGTTATTGGGAGAGCTTGAGTCCCCGGAGTCTCTATCAAAAAAATTCAGTAAAAGACGAACACCTGCGGGAATTCGCCGAAACAGAGTCGCTGAATCGGCTTTTGGAATATGCCGAAAAGGATGTTGAAAGAAATAAAGTTTATTTTTCGCTTAAAGATTTTTTTGCGAGCAGCAGGGTGAAACTGTTTTTAAAAATAAATTTTATTGAAAAAAATTCCGAAAAAAATGAGGGATTCCCGAATTGTGAAAAAATGGAGAGTAGTGAAAAAATTATTGAAAAATTATTCAAATATTATCAATCAGTCACTAAGGAATACGGGGGGAATTTTTCAGTCGTATATTTGCCGGATAGCCGATACTATTCCTCTGCGAATTGGCAAGATTGTGAATATCAAATGGTCCTTTCGTTATGTCAAGAAATGGATATTCCGGTAGTGGATATGGTTAAGAAATTTTCAGAATTTAGTGACCCGCGATCTTTCTTTGCAGTTAATTATTATGATCCGAAGATAGGGGGACATTGTAATAGAAAAGGCTATGAGCTAGTCGCTAAAGAAATCGTCAACCAATTATCCTTAAAAGGCAATAGACAATAATATGATTTTGTGCAGTGATCCCAAGAAACAGTATTTGGTATATCGCAAACCGATCCGCGAGGCCATCCAACGCGTCTTGGACAGCGGTTGGTATATTTTAGGGAACGAAGTCAAATCTTTTGAGGCAGAGTTCGCGAAGTATATCGGCGTCAAAGAAGCTGTTGGGGTGGGGAGTGGGACCGAAGCACTGCATTTGGCGCTGGTCGCCTGCGGGATTGGAAAAGGCGACGAGGTCATTACGGTCGCGCATACGGCAGTGGCCACAGTGGCGGCGATCGAGTTGACCGGTGCCACGCCTGTTTTTGTGGATATTGAGCCGGAGTTTTATACGATAGATCCTAAAAAAATTCAGGCGGCCATCACCGAGCGTACAAAAGCCATTATCCCGGTCCATATGTATGGTCAGTCCGCGGAGATGGGCGCCATTTTGGAAATTGCCAAGGCGAACAAGTTTAAAGTGATCGAGGATTGCGCGCAGGCGCACGGGGCTCTTTATAAAGGAAAAAGAGTCGGCTCGCTCGGGGAGATGGGATGCTTCAGTTTTTATCCGACAAAAAATTTAGGCGCGATCGGCGACGGGGGAATGGTTGTCACTAACAATCCGGATTTGGCTAAACAGGTCAGGCTGCTGCGGGAATACGGCTGGGCCGAGCGATATGTGAGCCATGTTTCAGGATGGAATTCGCGGCTCGATGAAATCCAGGCAGCGGTCTTGCGGGTTAAATTAAAGCATTTAAATAAAGATAATGCGAAGCGGGTACGATTAGCAAAAAAATATACAAAAGAATTAAAAGATCTGCCTTTTAAATTGCCGCGCCAGCGAGAAGGTTGCGTGCCGGTCCATCATTTGTATGTGGCGCGTACTGAAGACCGCAATGCCTTGTTGTCTTTTGTGAAAGAACGCAAGGTGGGCGCGCTGATCCATTATCCGGTGCCGATCCATCAGCAGCCGGCGTATACGAAATTTAAGCGCAGTGATTTGCCGGAAACCGAAAAAGCGGCCAAAGAAATTTTATCGTTGCCGATGTATCCGGAATTAAGTGAAAGCGATTTTAAAAAAATTATCAAAGCGATCAAAGAATTTTTTCAAGGATAAATATGACGGGATCAAAGGTGCAGGGACAAGTGATCGAAGGCGTCGTCGTTAAAGAGGTCGCCAGCCACGCCGATCAAAGAGGATTCTTTCGCGAAATTTTTCGGGTCGAGAAAGAAGCTGTCGAAATCGGCCAGCTTAGTCATTCGCTGGTTTTAGCGGGGGTGGTGAAGGCTTGGCATGTGCACGCGGTTCAATCCCAATGGAATTATGTGGCCTGCGGATTGATCAAAGTGGTTTTGCACGATACGCGGGTGGATTCGCCGACGTACCGCAAGACCATGGAATTTTTGGCCGGGGATGGCCAGTCGCCGCAGGCGTATTTCTTTCCGCCGGGGGTGGCGCACGGTTACAAGTGTCTGCAGGGGCCGATGCATATCATTTATGCGACCTCGGGGGTTTATGATTTATCCGATGAGATCCGCATCAGCCAGGGTGATAAAGAGATCGGCTATAATTGGTCTGTATAGTTTTGGGTGATTTATGAAAACAGATAAAAAAGAAAAAACACGAACGGAATTACCTTCGCTCAAAGGAAAAAAGGTTCTCATTACCGGCGGGCTTGGCTTCATCGGCAGCAACCTGGCGCACACGTGTCTTGCGCTGGGGGCAGAGGTGACGATTTATGATTGCCTGGATGCCAACTCCGGTGGGAATATGTACAACGTTTTTGATATTCAGGACCAGGTCCATTTTGTTAAAGGGGATATCCTGCACGTCGATGAGCTGTCCCGGCAGGTAAGGGGCAAGGATATCATTTTTAATTGCGCGGCTTCAACGTCGCATCCTTTTTCGATGCGCAATCCCATGCTGGATCTGGACGCCAACAGCAAGGGTGTTCTGAATCTTCTCGAGGCGGTAAAGAATTTTAATAAGGAAGCAAAATTTGTTCACATCGGTACATCTACGCAATTGGGAAAATCGCATTACAGTCCGGCGGACGAGCTGCATCCGGAATTTCCGACGGATATTTATTCGGCGAACAAAGGGGTCTCGGAAAAATATGTTTTGATTTACGGAAATGCGTATCATATCCCGGTCACTATTGTCCGGCTACCGAATGTGTTCGGTCCGCGGGCGGCGATCCACAGCAGTGATTTTAATTTTGTAAATTATTTTGTCGGTCTGGCCCTGCAGGGAAAAGATATTACTGTTTATGGAAAGGGCGCGCAGAAACGGAATTTGATTTATATCGATGATTGCTTGGCGGCATTGGTCCTGGCTTCCCAAAATGATAAAGCGAACGGCGAAGTGCTGTTTGCGGTAGGGGACAGGCATATGGCGGTCTTGGAAATTGCGCATACGATCGTTGAGCATATTGGCTCCGGGCGGGTCAAATCTATTGAGTGGCCGTTGGACCGCAAGGTCATCGAGATCGGCGATGCGGTTTTAAGCAATGCCAAGATCAAGAAGACCTTGGATTGGGTGCCGCAGGTTGACGTCGAGGCCGGCTTTAAAAGAACGCGGGAATATTTTCAATCGTGCTTAGAGCATTATTTTGAGCAACGTAATACGGTAACTTTAACAGGCAGGTAAAATTATGGCGAATCTTTTCATCACTGGTGCCTTGGGGCACATCGGGTCGCGGCTGATCCATGAATTAAAGCCGGGGGAATTCGAACAGGTTTATCTTTTGGATAATTTATCCACGCAAAGGTATTCCTCGCTTTTTCGTTTACCGCAGGGGGTCGATTTTCAATTTATTGAAGGCGATATATGCAATGCTGA
>MHGP01000035.1:0-3044 GCA_001805615.1 Omnitrophica WOR_2 bacterium RIFCSPHIGHO2_02_FULL_48_11 | reverse complement strand
CACGGACGCCACCGCGAGCTTTGAAAAAAGCCAAGAGGTGGAGCGGGTGAATCTACTGGGAACCCAGCGGGTGGCAGAGGCCTGTGTCCGGCAAAGGGCCAAGTTATTTTTTCCTTCCACGACGAGCGTCTATGGGACACAGGCAGAACTGGTGGATGAAAATTGTCCGATCGCGGATTTAAAACCGCAAAGTCCTTATGCTAACAATAAACTGAAATCCGAGCAGCTCTTGACGGACCTGGGGAAAAAACAGGGTTTAAAATTTATCATCTGCCGCCTGGGAACGATCTACGGAACGTCTGTCGGGATGCGGTTTCATACCGCAGTGAATAAGTTTTGCTGGCAGGCCGTGATGGGCCAGCCGATTACGGTTTGGAAAACAGCGTATAACCAAAAGCGGCCGTATCTGGATGTGGCGGATTGTGTGCGGGCGATGCGGTTCATTATTGCACAGGATCTTTTTGACCGGACGATTTACAACGTGGTCAGTGTCAACAAAACCGTCAAGGATATCACGGATATCATTGCTTCATTTATCCCGGATGTTGAAATCAAATTCGTGGATACGGCGATCATGAATCAGTTGTCCTATGAAGTTTCCAGCGAGCGGTTTGCCAAAAAAGGATTCTCAGCAGGTGATACGATACGCCAGGGAATCGCGGAAACCCTTCAGCTCTTGCAATCAGCCAGGGCCAGAAAAAAACAGGCCTTGATTTGACCATGGACGATAAAACATTACAACTGCGACGCGGATTTGATTCTTCTGACCCGGATTTTGGACCGGGGATTCCCTTCTGGAGGCATGAATATTTTTCCGATGTGCTGGCCCAGGAGCCGCTTTTGGAGAAAATCGTTCCGGCCTTGCCGAAGGAACTCAATCAAAAGATTTTTGCGGGTCAGCCCGAGATCGAGAAACTTTGGTCGTCGTACAAAGACCACGGCTACGGCCATTTATTTTATCAACTGATCCGCTGTTTAAAACCGGCGCAATGCGTTGAGATCGGAGTCCTACAGGGTTTCAGTTTACTGACGGTCGCCGCGGCGCTGCGCGATAACGGGCGAGGGAAGATCTCCGGGTTCGATCTCTTTGAGCAATATCCGTATCATCATGAAAGTTTTGAAAATGTCGACCGGCGGATCAAGAATTTTAATTTACAGTCGATCGCTACGATCGCGCGCCGGGATGCCTTTGCGGTTCATGAACAATTTGTCGAAGTGGATTATCTGCACGTGGATATTTCCAATAACGGCGATACGTATCGAAAAATTTTCGAACAATGGGCCCCCAAAGTCAAGAAAGTCATGCTTTTGGAAGGGGGCAGCGTCAAGCGGGATGTGGTCGAGTGGATGATCAAATATAAAAAACCTTCGATCACCAAGGCCTTGGACGAGTTCCGCTTAAAATACCCGGACTGGAACATTGTTGTATTTGATCCATACCCGTCGCTGACATTGGCCGTGCGTAAAAATTCGCAGAAATGAAATGACCCAAGCACCTGTCTTTACAACCATTCTGGACACTTATTATCGGCCGGCCTTGCTTAAAGAGGCGGTGAATGCGCTGCTGCGCCAAACGTATGAGAAACAGGAAATTATTTTGGTCAGTAACGGAGGGACGCCGGAAACCGTGGAATATTTGCGGGAAGTTGAGGCGAAAGATAAAAGGGTTAAATTAATTTACTTTAAAGAAAATCAATATAGCGTTGATGATCCCCAGAAGATGCTGGATGTCTGCTTGAACGCGGGCTTGAAGATTGCCACTGGAGATTATATCTGGTATCAGGCCGACGACGATATGATCGCCGACGATTATGCGGAAAAAATGGTGCGGTTGTTTGAGGGGAATCCTGAATGTTTGACCGCGGCAGGTTCTTCTTTAAGTATCGATATCAACGGCCAGATCATGACGAGCGCTCCTAAAATTTATAATGAGCGGCCGCGCTATAGCGAAGGGCATATCGTGGCGTTGGATCATCTGCGGGGCGGGAGAATGTTCAATGCCCCGGGCACGATCCTCACGGTTAAGCGCGAAGCGCTTATTAAATTCGGAGGGTTTCACCGCGCCATTGACCTGAGTCAGACGTTTGGCATTATGCCGTTTGGCATCACCGGATTTGATGAAACAGCTATCCTGTATTGGCGTCGGCATGAAGGGCAATTGAATAAACAATTGACCATTAATGGCTGGATAGGGACTAACGAACTGCTTTCTTTCCTGAAGGAGTGGGATGTCAAATGCCGTTGGCAAATTTTTGGTGCGGACGTGGCGCAAGAGATCGTAACTACCCTTGTGCGGAAAAAATTTATGTCGGCGGCGGAATGGTTTGTTAATAATTTATATTCTTTCCATTTTTTTGGTGCTTTCCGGCTGTTCTGTGACTCCTGGAATCGGCCGTATTTTTGGAAAAATTTACCGCGTTCTTTTTGGACGGAACGCAGCTGTTTGAAGGCATCCGTGAAAAAATTGTTTAAAAATTTTTCACGATTAAAATTGTCATCGGAGTCTGCTTAATATGGTCAGCGCATTACTCATAGGAAGAAAAGGCAGTATCGGGTTTCCCGGGAAGAATGTTTACCCTATATTAGGGAGGCCGTTATCCTTTTATCCCATGGACGCCGCTAAAAAGGCGAAGCTGGTGGATAGAGTTTTTATCTCGACGGACTGCGAACAGCTCATGCAGCTGGCGCGGGAGAACGGGGTCGAGATCATTGAGCGTCCGGCGCATCTCTGCACCAAGACAGCGTTAGGCGAGCATGTGTTTGTCCACGGCTTTGAAGAGATCACCAAACGCGTCGGCACACAGGAGATGATTGCGCTGCTGCATTGCAACTCGGCTACGGTCACAGCTGAAATTATCGATGAGGGTGTGCGTGCTTTGCGGGAAAAGCCCTTGTATGATTCGGCCGTGTCAGTTTCGAAATATAATATGTGGAGTCCCTTAAGGGCACGTAAGATCGGTCCGGACGGTTTACTGCATCCCTTTGTGCCGTTCGAGACATTCGGAGATCCCAAAACTCTGAACTGTGACCGGGATTCGCAGGGT
>MHGP01000034.1:19669-20419 GCA_001805615.1 Omnitrophica WOR_2 bacterium RIFCSPHIGHO2_02_FULL_48_11 | reverse complement strand
AATCTTTTGTCAAAACAATCGGCTGGTGCTGTTTATTCTTTGATCTCGGTTTTAAAACAAACGTCTCGCCACCTATACGAAATTCTTTAATAGTTGCCTTATCATCAATCAAAGCCACAACCGTTTCTCCATCTTGAGCGATTGTCTGTTGACGAACCAAAACTAAATCGCCATCATCAATGCCTTTTTGATCCATGGAGTCACCTTTAGCTCTTAACAAAAAATATTTATGAGGGGGCTGTGCTAATTTTGTTGAAACGGGAATCATGGCTTCAATATTTTCTTCAGCGAGAATAGGCATCCCGCACGAAATATTCCCCACCAAAGGAACATCAACTGTTTGCGCTCGGACATTATCTTCTTCTGTCCCCTTTATAAACTGAAAATTTCCATCACGTTTACGACGTAAAATACCCTTTTCAATTAAATTTTCGTAGATTACCGCGGCGGATCGTGGGGAACGGTACCCTAAAGAATTCATTAATTCTCTAACGGAAGGAATTCTGCCTTTATGCATGAGGGAATTGCGGATTTCACGAATAGCTTCTAACTCTCTATTTGATATCATTGCTTCTTTCATACATACATCAGAATACATAACAGCATACACCGTGTCAATAATTTTTATTTTAAAATTTTAAAGCTGCTCTTTAAAAAATTTTTCTTTATAAAGACGCTGGTGAATCATCCTTATAAAACTCCACCACTTCCTCCCAACCCCGCCACGCCACGCCGTTTGCCTGTCGGCAG
>MHGP01000034.1:13906-19652 GCA_001805615.1 Omnitrophica WOR_2 bacterium RIFCSPHIGHO2_02_FULL_48_11 | reverse complement strand
ACGGCGGGATTAATTCCGGCAGTGATTTATGAGCGCTTCGCTCCATAAACCACGCCGTCATTAATCAAACCGTACGTACTTGCCCATTTTGACCCTTCGACTCATCTCGCCTTCGGTGGGACTCGCTCAGGGCAGGCGTGCGGGATGGCTTCCCTGCCTGCCGGCAGGCAGGTTGGCCCAAGCGGGTCCGGCGATAGATCCAGCTCACCGGCACATTTAACCGCTTTGCCAATTCCTTGGCCGTGATTAATTCATCCTCTCGGCCAAGCCTTCATCTAATAACACTTGATTCAGATATTTCTCTTGCTCACCTTCTCCATAATATACATCTGCAAGATACCGATCGTACTTATCCGACCGGGAGCTGGTTAAAATGACATACGGGACTTTGGAAAGCTCAGCCTCAACAAAGGCCCTGGCTTTTTTCCCCTCTTGCGTGGAAAGCTCAGGCGCATTAATTCCTCTCAGACGAAGATACTGACGAATCCGGTTTTCAAAACCTAAATCAATTTTGACAATGAGCGTGTCGGCATCGACCACTCTTTCAACAAAGGCTTTGTAAGTAAACAGGTCGTCTTTGCTGCGTTGAGAAGAAACAATCGAGTATTCACCCGTGCCGCTGACATAAGACTCCGCAATACCACCCTCCTTAAACCCCTTGACTCCCACAGGAACCTTGCGATGCACCTGAAAACCCAGATCAACCCACAGCCGGTCATCGCCGTCGTGCACTGAATCGGGGGCAATCAGCCGGTAGGTGTAAAGCTTCCCCTTTTTGGGAATCAGCTTAGGGTAAGGCCGTAAATCTTTTTTGGCATTTTGCACGCTACTCTTTGCTTTGTCCTTGCTGTGGCTTGCTATTTCCAGGTGAATTTTCCCACCCAGCTCTTCGGCAGACCAGCCTCCTTTTTCCGCTCTTTGCATAAACGAAAGCCGGGTGTCCTCATCGTCAACGGTGATTAGTTTCCGGTAATGCGACCAGGCCAAAGACTTTGGCAAAGATTCTCGCCCGCGGGCGAGAATCTTTTTGAACGAACGGGCAAATTGCAGACACCGCCAAAGAACGCTTGAGCTTATTTCTAAATCCGCTGAAAGTCTTTCAATGACTTCTTTGCCGTAAGACCCTTGGCGGGAGCTGTTTTTCAAAATATGCTCGTCAATGAGTTTCCCAGTTTTAAAATATGTCTGCACCTTGGTCTCTTCGATTCTTTGCTGGCCTAAAAGAAGGGTTTCTTTGACCTCATCGCGCAGCTGCGCGTAATTTTTTATTGACTTTTTCTTGACCAATGGCATAAAGGTAGTCAATATTTCGCTTTGTTTTCTAGAATTTTTTACCATTGGTTGTACAAAGCTCAATAA
Organism: Omnitrophica WOR_2 bacterium RIFCSPHIGHO2_02_FULL_48_11; assembly: GCA_001805615.1. Taxonomy (GTDB): domain Bacteria; phylum Omnitrophota; class Gorgyraeia; order Zapsychrales; family GWA2-47-8; genus 2-02-FULL-48-11. The sequence continues at coordinate 18,293 of MHGP01000034.1, read as the reverse complement.
ATCTTTATTAAGTGCTGTCGGCGTATGGAGCATAGTTTTAATCCCCCTTCCAGTTTAAAGGCCTGCGGCCTGCCAATCGCATGGAAAGGTCTTTGAGCTCCTTCATGCCGTAGACGATGAGAAATTCGTCCTCTGTAGGATCGAATTCCCCTTTCATCATATCGACAGGCCTTCCTTCAATGGCGGCCTTAAGATACTGCTTGCAGTCATTAATGTACATACAGACTTCTTTCTTGAAATTTCCGGTGACAAATTCGTCTTCATAGCGGTATTTCTTTTTGGGCATGGACGGGTTCCTTCCTATTCAAATTTTTTTAAGCGCATCTTCCCGGGGTGAGCAAAAAAGGTACTGATGTTTAAGGCGATGGACAATTCAGCGAAGGCGGATGACCTGTGCGATGGTTCGACAAGTCATCAACGTTGGCTGCCCCGCTTGGAATCACTTGAGCCGGCGGCTCAAGTACTGCTCGCTTACGCTCGACTGCGAACGCGGCTTTGCCGCAATTCACTTCCGCGGGGAGGATCATTAAAAATAGCAAGCTCAAAAGGGCTTGCTATTTTTAATTGCCCCGCTTGGAATCGAACCAAGATACTGAGATCCAGATTCTCATGTCCTACCAATTAGACGACAGGGCAAATTTCCTTAATTCTATTTAGGAGTAATTGCACCAGTCCCAACTACCCTATTCTTTTTATAGAGAAGTTGGGGCAGGGCAAACAAACGAATATTTGTTTTTTAAATTACTCCGGCGGGAAATTTGTCAATTATTCCGTCCTGCCTACCACATGTGCTCTTGGATCCAATGATCCACGGTTTTTATCACGGTGCATCCCGACACAGTCAAACAAAACAACAAAATAATCACGAAAAAATATTTGGATTTCATGCTCGCTTAAGACCTCCCATCTTTTATTGATGCTTCACCGCATCGGCTAAACGCTGAATCGTTTTTTCTTTTCCCAGCAAAGCCATGGTCTCGAACAAACCCGGCCCGACGGTTTTTCCGGTTAACGCCACCCGGATCGGATGGACCAGATCCGCGGCCTTTAGGCCCAACTCCTCGACGGCAGCCCGGAACACAGTTTCGACATTAGTGTGATTAAAATCTTCGACACCCTGCAAGCGTTGCTGCAGCAGCCGAAATTCTTTGGTCAGATTCGCGATCTTATATTCATTTTTTAATTCGGGACTCACGGCAAACTCTTGAACAAACAAAAAATCCGTCCAGTCCAAAAAATCAAGCAACGTCGAGATACGACCTTTATACAAGTCTACAATATTTTCTAAGTTCTTTCCATTATAATTCTGACCAAGATATCCTTTTTCCTGTAAAAAAGGAACCAAAAGCCCGGTCAATTCTTGTACGGATTTTTGCTTGATATGCTGCGTATTGATCCATTTTAATTTATCCATGTCAAAAATGGCAGCGGCTTTGTTGATTTTCTTGATGGAAAAACTTTTAATGGCCGCGTCCAATTTAACGACCTCTTGATTATTGCCCGGCGACCAGCCCAGAAGCATCAAATAATTAACCACCCCCTCGGAGAGAAACCCTTCCTTTTGATAGTCACTGACCGCGGTCGCGCCGGTCCTTTTCGAGAGCCGGGCCCGGTCCATTCCCATGATCAAAGGGAGATGCGCAAATTTGGGAGGTTTGAACCCCAGGGCCTGATAAATCAGTAGCTGCTTCGGGGTGTTGGAAATATGATCTTCACCGCGGATAACGCAAGAAATTTCCATCAGCGCATCGTCCACCACACAGGCAAAGCTGTAGGTCGGCGACCCGTCGGATTTCATCAAGACCTGATCCTTGATCTCGGAAGAATCGAATTCAATCTCATCGCGGATCAAATCATAAATTTTGATCTTCTGCGGAACAATCTTTAAAATAACGGCCTCGCCGTCCTTATAGGCCTTGTCTTCCTTCAGCAATTTATCCGCGTATTCGCGGTAAATGGCAAAACGCTCGCTCTGCCGGTAAAGCTCATCCCAGGCGAGCCCCAGCCATTTCATGCTGTTCAAGATTTCATCGACATATTCTTCTTTGGAACGCACCTGATCGGTGTCCTCGATACGCAAAATAAACTGCCCGCCATTGGCCTTGGCATACATCCAATTGAAAAGGGCAGTCCGCGCACCGCCAATATGTAAGAATCCCGTCGGGCTGGGGGCAAAACGTACGCGCATCATCTTTTATGTCCTCAAGAAAACTCCTCACTTCGCTCGTCGTATCTTCTTTGCTGCATAGGAAAGGAGTTTTTAGCAGTTAGGAAAATTTTATACTTTCCTATGCTGTGAAAAATAAAAATCAGGTGTGTTGAAAAATTCTCTGCGGAAAAAAAGTTAAAATCATAAAAATGGTTCCGGTCCTACTCCTTAAGAATTTTATATCCCTTGCGGATAACGCTGTGCAGCGCTGCTTCGATCCGCTTTTGATCAGCCGGTTGGATGTTGGAAAACTCGATCCCCACGTCATGAAAAGACGGTTTGATGGTCTCATGGCTTTTGCGGCGGATGGACCAGACCACTTTTCCTTTACACTTGATCGGATTATCACCATCGAGCAAATCCAATTCCAAATTTACCGGAGCAAACATTTTTAAATTCATTTTAAGCGCGACACAAACCCCGCCGATGCCGATGTTCTCGGTGTGAGTTAAGATCGTGTCCTGGGCGCTTTGATCATGCTGCACGATCACGAGGCACGGAAAATTTACACGCGGAAACTTTCGTCGATTAAGACCTTCCCAGGCGGTCATGCTTTTCTCCTTTTTATTCGGGTGATGTTGTGAGCTTTTCCGGTTTTTTCATCAATACCGATCACGGCTCCATGCAACCAAACGTCCTCGGTGGCTACTTCAAATTTCTCCGGCATACTGGTCAAGAATCTTTTAATAATGATATCTTTGTTTTGCCCGATAACCGAATCATACGGCCCGGTCATTCCTAAATCCGTGATATAAGCGGTCCCGTTGGGCAAAATTTTTTCATCGGCGGTTTGGATATGTGTGTGCGTTCCGACCACGGCCGACACTTTTCCGTCGGCAAAAAAACCCAGCGCCACCTTTTCGCTGGTCGCTTCGGCGTGCATATCAACGATAATGATCGATGTTTCTTTTCGAATCTCTGCGATAGCCGCTTCCAAGGTGCGAAAAGGACAATCCACATTATATCGCATAAACACCCGCCCCAAAAGATTTATCACGCCGATTTTTTTGCCCGTGGACGTTTTAACGACCGTCCAGCCGCGGCCGGGAGTGCCTTCCGGAAAATTCGCCGGACGGATCATGCGATCGGATTTGGCCAGATACTCGGCAATTTCCATTTTATCCCACACATGATCGCCGAGCGTGATGAAATCGCAGCCCATGTCAAAAAGCTCCTCGGCGATTCGTGAGGTCAAACCAAAACCGCCGGCGGAGTTTTCCGCGTTGACGGTCACAAAATCAACGGCGAATTCGTTCACCAAATCAGCCAGTGAATCCTTCACCGCATTTCGTCCGGGGCGTCCAACGATGTCGCCAATACATAAAATATTCATGATTAGCTTTCGGCTTTCGGCTTTCAGTCTTCAGCTGATGACTGATGACTGACGGCTGAAGGCTCATTTCGCATATTCGATCGCGCGGGTTTCGCGGACCACGATCACTTTGATCTGTCCGGGATATTCCATTTCCTCTTCGATACGTTTACGGATATCACGGGCCATCACGATCGATTCGTCGTCGTTGATCTTTTCCGGGTCAACAACGATGCGGATCTCACGTCCGGCCTGCATGGCAAAAGATTTTTCAACGCCTTTAAAAGAATTCGAGATCTTTTCCAAACTTTCCAGACGCTTCACATACGTTTCCAGGGTCTCGGCGCGGGCACCTGGACGGGCGGCGCTGATCGCATCTGCCGCGCAGACCAAGACACCATAGACCGTCGTCATCTCCACTTCTTCGTGATGTGACTCTACGGCCTTGGCGACATCTTCCGGTTCGCCGTATTTACGGGCTAACGTTCCACCGACGATGGCATGCGTCCCTTCTTCCATTTCCTGACTCACCACCTTGCCGATATCATGCAAAAGTCCGGCGCGAATGGCTATCTTGGTATCCAGTCCTAACTGACTCGCCATAAAACCCATCAATTGCGCAACTTCTTTGGTGTGCTGCAGACCGTTTTGACCAAAGCTGGTGCGGTATTTTAATTTTCCGACCAGCTTCAGTAACTCGGGATGCATGTCATGGATCCCGAGATCAAACGCGGCTTTTTCGCCCTCTTCCTTGATCTTGTTTTCGATTTCTTTTTTGGCTTTCTCGACGACTTCTTCGATACGGCCGGGATGGATACGTCCATCAGCGATCAAATTTTCCAGGGCAATGCGGGCGATCTCCCGGC
>MHGP01000034.1:12158-13889 GCA_001805615.1 Omnitrophica WOR_2 bacterium RIFCSPHIGHO2_02_FULL_48_11 | reverse complement strand
GATGCGGCCTTTCATCTCATCGCTGGGAAGGGCCACGACACTCACGGTTGTCTCAGAGGTATGGTCAGAAGCGCAGCGTTGAATGGCGGTACTGATAATGTTGCGCGCTTTCTTATCAACCGTTTCCCTGATCTCCTCTTCCGCCTTGCGGATCATAATGGCTTTTTCATGGGTCAGCTCTTCCGAAAGACGGGACAAGAGAAGATTTTTAGCTTCTTCCTGGCTCATGGAGGCGATCACCTGCAAGCGCTGCTTTTCTTCGGCGATCAATTTGGTCAATTCCTCGCCTTTATGTTTAATGCTGTCCTCGTCCTGACGCACCGCCGCCAGACGGGCATTGATATCTTTTTCCTTTTTCTCTAAGAGATCAACCCGCTTCTCCAGGTTTTCTTCTTTCTGCATGACCCGCTTTTCCGCGGTCATGGTTTCTTCTCGGCGATCCTTGGTTTCCTTCTCAAAATCCTGCCGCAATTTGAGCAAGAAATCTTTGCCGGAAAGCTCAATTTCTTTCTTGCGAGTTTCGGCCTCACGGGTGGCCATCTCCGTCAACTCTTTGGCTTTTTGTTCGGCTTCTTTTAATTTTTTCCCGGCAAAAAACCAGCGGATCAGATACCCGGCAAAAAAAACAATCACAAAAGCGGTAAAATACCCTACGCTTTGTAACATAATGGCTAATTCTTCGATCATCATGGCTCCTCTCTATTGATAAAAAGGGATCATCTCCCTTTTTCAAAGGATAAAAAAACGACAAAACAATTTTTAATTAATTCGCAATAACCCGAGAAACCGGAAGATCATGTTCGTGAAGATGCGGCAAGCGGTCAACGATTTGAAAATCATAGGCAAGACCAATGGTGGGAACACCGGCGGGCAGACGGGACAAGAACCGGTCATAATACCCGTGTCCCCTCCCCAAACGATAATTTTTTTTATCAAAAGCCACTCCCGGAACGATCACCAAGTCCAATTGCTCAAGCGTGAGGTCTTCTACATGCTCATCCTTGGGCTGTTGGATACCATACGGACCGCTGTGTAGCCCTGTTTTCAAATTACGGACTAACCGCGGCGTGATTTTCTTTTGGTCTTTTATCATGAACGGCAATGCTATCATTTTCTTTAATTTATGGGCTTGCTTCATCATCTCGAATGTTTCGACTTCCCCATCAAAAGAGGCATAAAATAAGATGGTATGCGAACGTTGAAATTCCGGCAGCGAAAAAAGTTTTTTCAAAATTTTTCCGCTTTTCTTTAACCTCTCCTCCTCCTTCTGATTTCTTAATAAGGTTAAAATTTTCTTTCGGATAGCCTGTTTTAAATTTTCTGGCACCTTTTAGTGAACACAAAAATAGGTTAAACGGATGTTTTTTAGCGGGTGTATCTTATCATTTTTTGGAATACTTGACAATTACAAATTTAGGCAGACGGCGGGGATTTGAGCTTATTCAGACGGGCCTTGATTTCCTTTTCAAACCCCATATCCGTAGGTTGATAATAGGATTCCTGGCGGGGCACATAGTCTTGGGCAACGTAATGCTCTGGATAGTTATGGGCATATTTATAATCTTCGCCGCGTCTGAGGCGTTTGGCGCCCGCATACGAAGCGTCTTTAAGATCGGCCGGCACCTCTTGGGTGCGCTTTTCTTTGACATCGCTTAAGGCCTTCTCGATCCCTAAATAAGCCGCATTGGATTTTGGCGCGCAGGCGATATAAACAGCCGCTTGGGCTAAAGG
>MHGP01000034.1:10406-12137 GCA_001805615.1 Omnitrophica WOR_2 bacterium RIFCSPHIGHO2_02_FULL_48_11 | reverse complement strand
GCGGATCTTCACCGGCGTACAACATTTTGGCCAACCAATATAAAGTCGCGTCCGGATCGCTGCCGTGCATCGACTTAATGAAGGCGGACGCGGTGTCATAATGCTGATCGCCGTCGCGGTCATAGTTGACCTGTTTTTTCTGAATGGATTCCTGCGCGGCCGCCAAAGTAAAACGAATGACACCTTGCGGGTCCGGCGGGGTCGTCAGGCAGCCGACCTCTAAGGCATTCAAAGCCCGTCGGGCATCGCCCTCGCAGACCTCGGCCAAAAATTCCAACGCCGCCGCAGCCGCCTCGATCTTGTGCGCGCCCAATCCTTTTTCTTTGTCCTGCAAAGCCCGTTTTAAAAGCAGCGCCATTTCTTCTTTAGCCAGCGGCTGCAATTCAAAGATCAAGGATCGCGACAACAGCGGCCCGGTCAAAGAAAAGAACGGATTTAAGACCGTCGCGCCGATCAAGATCACGCAGCCTTCCTCCAGATCCGGCATCAAGACATCCTGCTGCGCTTTATTGAAGCGGTGAATTTCATCAATGAACAAAATGGTTTTGCGGCTGGTGGTCTGCCAGCGGTGCTGGCTCGCAGCCAAAATTTTGCGCAGCTCCTCAACATTCGAAGCCACGGCGTTGATCCGTTCAAAATGCGTGGCGGTTTTCTGGCTGATACAGTGGGCGAGCGTTGTCTTTCCGGTCCCCGGCGGGCCGTAAAGAATCAGCGAGCTGATGCGGTCCGAAGTGATCGCCCGGGTCAAAAGTTTGCCTTCGCCGAGAATATGCTTTTGTCCCACATATTCTTCCAGCGTTTGCGGGCGCATGCGAAAACTTAAAGGGGAATTCTTGAAAACTTGTTCTTTATTGGCTTCGGCGAAGAGATTATTGGCGGATGAAAATACTGAGGATTTCTTTTTCATAAGACATAAATGTGGTTAAAAACAAATCCCCGCTTATGCCGTCGAGTTGGTGGAAGAGAACCTGTTTTACCAGGTGGGAGCCTGTCTAAATGCCCTCAGGCTTTTTAGAGAATCAGCTCCCCATGTTCATGTGTTGGTTCATTTTCACCGCCCCTAACGCACACAGCAGGGATGTAAATGCATTATAACACTTTTCAAAATGGAAGCAAATTTTTTAATTAGCGGGATTAGCGGATGACGGCGCCTAATTGGCCGACCAAGGTCTGACAAATATGTTCGTGGATGGCACTGACTTCCTCTTCTTTGAGCGTGCGGGAAGGCGATTGATACGTCAAAGAAAAAATAACGCCACGATGCCCTGCCGGAATTTTATCCCCCAGATATTCTTCGATGAATTTGATGGCGTGCAGATGTTCTTTCTGCAACGACAAGATGCTGTCTTGAATTTTGGCAAAGGAAATATCTTTTTTGACAGCGAGGCTGATGTCGCGGACCACCGCCGGGAATTCAGGGACCGGCTGATACCGTTTTTCTCCGTCGACATATTGGTAAAGCCAGGCAATGTCCATTTGCGCAAAAAAGACCTGCGCCCGTTTGACCTCCCATTGTTCCAGGACCGCGGGGGCCACTTTTCCCAAAACACCGACGTCCCTTCCGTCGACTTTGATGGCCACTGCCTGCTGGTTTTCAAGGGCAGCCTGCTGGACATTAACAAAAGATATGGGGCCGACCGGGTATTCCTTTAAAATACTTTCCACACGGCCTTTAAGATCATAAATATTCACCGCTTCCTTGGTGATCTGTCGCCAGTCATCCTGCCGCGA
>MHGP01000034.1:0-10384 GCA_001805615.1 Omnitrophica WOR_2 bacterium RIFCSPHIGHO2_02_FULL_48_11 | reverse complement strand
ACATCTTTCTCCGGCACCGCTGAATAAATTTTTCCCAACTCAAAAGCACGGATATCCTTTTGTCCGCGGCTTATATTAGAAGAAAGGACCGATAAAAAGCTGGGCAGCAAGCTCGGCCGCAACATTTCCTGATCTTGGCTTAAGGGGTTTTGAATGGCGATCCCTTTTAAATGCCCCAAACTGGTTTTTGCCAAATTTCTGCGATTCAGCATGGTATAGGTGATGATCTCATCCAAGCCTTGGGCGGTCAAGATCGTGCGCAGATGATTTTTACAGCGCCAGCCGGGATGCGGCTTGATAAAGGACATCTTAATATGCGGCGTGCTGGACGGCAGCGCATCATATCCGATCACGCGCGCCACCTCTTCCACAATATCCACGTTAGTGTGAATGTCGCCGCGAAACAAAGGCGGGGTAACTTTCAAAATATTTTTGGAAACGGTTGTTTTAAAGGCCAATTTCTTAAGAATGCCTTGCGCTCGGCCGACGGCAATAGCCGCGCCCAGACGCGCGTTGATCTCATCAACGGAAATTTTAATTTCTCTTTTTACAATATTCTTCTTTCCCGCAACAATGTCGGCGAACTCGGTTACCGTTCCGCCGGCGATTTGCTGAATAAAAGCAATGGCGCGCTGTGCTCCACTGGCCACCATGTCCGCATCAACCCCGCGTTCAAACCGATAAGAAGAATCGCTGCTTAACCCTAATTTGCGGCCGGCCCGGCGGATCAGAACCGGATCAAAACATGCGCTCTCCAATAAAATATTTTTTGTTACCGCTGTGACCTCGGTATTTTTTCCGCCCATGATCCCGGCGATCGCCACCGGCCGCCGTTCATCGGCGATCACTAAAATCGATGGATCAAGCTTGCGTTCCACCCCGTCAATCGTGACAAGACTTTCTCCGGATCTCGCCCGTCGGACAATGATTTTCCCGCCGCTTAATTTATCATAATCAAACGCGTGCAGCGGCTGGCCCAATTCCATAAGACAAAAATTCGTGATATCAACCACATTATTAATCGGGCGCAGGCCGATAGATTCAATGCGTTCTTTCAGCCACTTCGGGGATGGGCCGATTTTAACATTACGTATCACCGCCCCTATGTACCGTGAACAGGCTTGTTTATCGTCGATAGAAATAGGTGTTTTATTTTTTGGAGAAGAACTCTTTTTAATGACCGGGAGCTTTAAACTCTTACCAAAGATGGCGGAGGCCTCACGCGCGATTCCGACAATGTTCAAACAGTCCGGACGGTTCGGCGTGATCTCCAATTCAAAAACCTTGTCGCCGTTGACGTCGGTGATCTTCTCGACCTCCAAGCCTGCCATCGTTAAACGATGGGCCAGCTGTTCGGCCGGCACGCTCAGCGCGATGTAATCTTTGAGCCATTTGAGGGAAATTTTCATATCAAAACTGCCTTAAGAACCGCACGTCATTTTCAAAAAAGATACGAATATCGGGAATACCGTATTTGAGCATGGCGATCCGCTCCACGCCCATGCCGAAAGCGAGTCCGGTGTATTTTCCTTTTGGGTATCCGACCGCATCAAAAACTTTGGGATTCACCATGCCGCAGCCCATGATCTCCAGCCAGCCTTTGCGGCCGCACACCGAGCATCCCTTGCCCGCGCATTTATAACACGAGATGTCGACTTCGGCCGACGGTTCTGTAAAAGGAAAAAAATGCGGTCGAAAACGCATTTTGATTTTTTCATTAAAAAATTTTTTACAAAAAACGGTCAAAAGCCCTTTGAGGTCCGAAAATTTCACATCCTCATCGACCAGCAATCCCTCAATTTGATGAAACATAAACGAATGGCTGGCGTCCACCGCGTCGGGCCGATAAACTTTTCCTGGAATCACGACCGCTAAAGGCGGCTTATGCTCCTGCATGATCCGAATCTGTCCGGGGGAAGTATGGCTACGCAATAAAAGATAACGGTCATTCTTATGGGGATCATGTTCTTCCAAATAAAACGTATCAAACGCATCGCGGGAGGGGTGATCAATCGGAATATTCAGCGCCGTAAAATTATTGAATTCAGATTCAATTTCCGGCCCTTCCTGCACGACAAACCCCAACTTCTCGAACAGCGAACAGATCTCATCCATGGTCTGGGTCAAGACATGCTGATGCCCGATGGGCGTTGCAACGCCGGGCATAGTGATATCTAAGGAATCTTTCGACGATTGATTTCTCTGCAGGCCGGCGATCTCTTGATTCTTATCTTCGATCAATTGCGTGACGCGATTCTTCAGGATATTGGCATTTTTTCCAACGGTGGGCTTCTCTTCTGCGGAGAGCGAAGAAAGGGCTGAATACATTTCTGCAATCAGCCCTTTTTTTCCTAAATACTTGATTCTAAAAAATTCCAAGGACTTGCTGTCGGAAACTGTTTTAATTTCCTCGTCAATTTGCTTGGCAATTGCTTCAAAATCCCACGCCATAATTAGATTCCTTCACGGAAAATTAATTGGCAGCGGCAGGAACGGTTGCCTGGGCTATTTCAACTAATTTCTTGAACGCCGCCGGAGATTTGACCGCCAATTCCGCCAATTGCTTGCGATCAATTTCGACTTTTGCGTTAATCAAACCCTTGATAAAACGGCTATACGTCATTCCGTTCTCGCGGCAGGCCGCATTGATGCGCACCACCCAAAGACTGCGGAATTCGCGTTTGCGCACTTTGCGGTCGCGATAGGAATAGACGAGCGCCCGGTCAACGGATTTCTGGGCTTGTCGATAGCGTTTGCTGCGCTGGGCAAATTGCCCTTTGGCGCGTTTTAAAAGACGCTTTTTTCGTCGGCGTGTTGATACGGCATGCTTCACTCTAACCATAGGGTAACAACCTCCTTATAAGCCTTGCGTCCTTGGCCGAGATATACCCGGTGCGGCGCAGCTTGCGTTTCAGTTTGCGTGTTTTTTTTCCTAAAATATGTCTGCGGCCGGCATTGCGCTTTTTGATTTTCCCTTTTTTGGTAAAACGGAAACGCTTAGCCGCCGATCTGTTGGTTTTCAGTTTCGGCATGGTTTCTTCCTTTCTTAAATGACCTTCTCCTTTTAAAGTATCCTAGACCTTGCTCGCCTTAGGAATGATCAAGACAGACATGATCCGCCCTTCCATCGAGGGGGATTTTTCAGCCTGTCCGTGCTCAAGCAAATCAGCAATCACCCGCTTTAAAATTTTCTCGCCCTGCTCTTTGTATGACAATTCGCGCCCGCGGAAAAACAGATTAACCTTCACTTTATCTTTTTTACTGAGAAAAGTGACCGCCTGCCGCAGCTTGATTTGATAATCATGCTCATCGATGTGGGGTTTCAACCGGATCTGTTTGAGCTGTGCGATCTTCTGGTTCTTCTTGACCCGGCGCTCTTTTTTTTCCTGATCATATTTATATTTACTGTAATTAATGATGCGGCACACCGGCGGCTTGCTGGTGGGGGAAACCTCGACGAGATCCAGCTCATGTTCCCGGGCCAATTCTATGGCTCGGCGGATGTTGACGACCCCTAACTGCTCTGAATTAGGACCGATGACCCGCACTTCCGGGACATTGATCCGTTCGTTGATTCGAATATTCTTATAAATAGTCCCACCTCCTGTTTAAAGACTGCTTTTTTATATTAAGACTTTTTCTGTGAAATTTCCTCTTGAATGCCGCGCACAAAAGCCTCCAGAGGGATACTCCCCTGATCTCCGACGCCAAAACGGCGCACCGCAACTTTATGATCCGCTATTTCTTTATCGCCCACAATAAGAATGTAAGGAATCTTTTTGAGCGTCCCCTCGCGGATACGCTTGTTGAGGCTTTCATTTCTGGTGTCAATTATAACCCGTAAGCCCTGACTTTGTAAATCTTCTTTTACTTTCTGGCCATAACTGACGTGGCTTTCCTGAATGGGAATGAGCAGGACCTGCGTCGGCGCCAGCCAGGAAGGAAACGCACCGGCGTAATGCTCGATCAAAGTCCCCATGAACCGCTCCAGGCTTCCCAGGATCGCCCGGTGCAACATGATCGGACGTTCGGCCTCGCCTTTTTCATTAATAAAACTTAAGTCAAATCGCTCCGGCAAAGAAAAATCGCACTGGATCGTCGCGCACTGCCACGGCCGGCCCAGGGCGTCTTTCAGCTTGATATCGATCTTGGGGCCGTAAAAAGCGCCGTCGCCTTCATTAATATGATAACTCAATTTTTTCTGCTGCAAAGACTCTTCCAACGCTCGCGTCGCTGTTTCCCAGTCTTCGTCCCGGCCGATATATTTCGCCGGCTTCGTGCTCAATTCGATCTCCAGATCGTTAAACCCAAAATCATGCATCACCGCAAAAACAAAATCGATTACCGACACGACTTCTGTCCGCAGCTGTCCCCGCGTACAAAAAATATGCGCATCGTCCTGCGTAAACCCGCGCACCCGCAAGAGCCCGTGCAAGACACCGGCTTTTTCCTGGCGATACACGGTCCCTAATTCAAAAAATTTTATAGGCAGGTCGCGGTACGAACGCAGTTTTGATTTATAAATCAAAATATGCCCGGGGCAATTCATGGGCTTGACCGCGTACTCTTCCTCATCGACCTTGAAATAATACATGTTATCTTTGTAATATTGCGAATGACCGCTCTGCTCCCAAAGTTTACCCTTTAAAATATGCGGGGTCATCACCAGATCATAGCCGCGCTGGATATGCTGGGCGCGGACATAATCTTCGATGGTTTTGCGCAGCATCGCCCCGGCCGGATGATAAAACACCAGCCCCGCGCCGGCCGTTTCGTGATAAATATTATAAAGCTCCAGCTGAGTGGCTATCTTGCGGTGATCCCGCTTATCCGCTTCCTCCAGCCTGCGCAGATGCTCATCCAATTCTTTCTGCGAAAAAAATGCTGTCCCGTAAATCCGCTGCAGCATTTGATTTTTTTCATCGCCGCGCCAGTACGCGCCCGCAACCGAAAGCAGCTTGAATCCTTTAATGAGGCCGGTATGCTCGACGTGCGGCCCTTTGCACAAATCAAACCATTCATTGCCGGTATGAAAAATCGAAACTTCCTTATCTTCTAACCGCTGGATAAGTTCGACTTTATAATTTTCATGCATCTTGTCAAAGAGCTTGATGGCCTCTTCCCGCTTCATCGAACTTTGCTTCATCGGCAATTTCTTCTCGATGATGCGGCGCATGCCCTTTTCGATCTTGGCTAAATCTTCCATCGAGAAAGGCTCTTTTTTGTCAAAATCGTAATAAAATCCGTTGTCAATCGCGGGGCCGATCGTGACCTTAACCTCCGGCCACAATTCTTTCACTGCCTGGGCCATCACATGCGAGCAGGTATGGCGCAACTTATCTATATCTGTTTTGTATTCCATTTATGGCTGTTTGCTCGAGGAACCGTATTTCGCTTGATTTTCATTAAAAATTTCTTGAATAATCTTATCTAGTGGATCATATAAGCCTGATTGAACAACGAATGTCGCCATTTTAATTTTATCTTTTTCAGATTTTATTCGATCGCAAAACTGTGTAATTTGCTGAGAAGAATATCGTGCTAAATATTCTTTTTTAACTCGCTCCTTGATGGTATCCCACTTAAAATCTTTATCCATTTCTTTCCAGATACTTTTCAACTCATCTCTGGCCTGTTGATTTTCTTTGCTTATGTCTTGTGCCGGTCCTCCTAACGATCGCAATGGATTATTATTTCGAAAATCCATCAAAATCATTTCTTGATTTTTCTTTAAATTCGCAATGACGCCGGCAACGGTTTCTTCCGCTTTTATTAACTGCAAAAGTTCTTCGACATTATCGTTACTAAAACACTGGCTTGGCCAAACCAAATAAACCAAGCAAACTAATAAACTCAAATTTATCTGAATGAATTTTGACATTTAATTTTTCAATGGTGGACCCAAGGGGACTCGAACCTCTGACCTCTTCCATGTCAAGGAAGCGCTCTAACCAACTGAGCTATGGGTCCAAAAAAATCAGAACTAAGCTTTAAGAACTAAGATCTAAATTATAAAAAATTATGAATTTTTTAGCTCTTAATTCTTAGTTCTTAACTCTGCTTTCGTGGGCAAGGAGGGAATCGAACCCTCACAGCCTTGCGGCCACAGGATTTTAAGTCCTGCGTGTATGCCATTCCACCACTTGCCCGTCTTCGTTAAATATTTACATGTTTAACTTCGCCGAGGCTGCGTGCCATCCATGATGCCTTAAGCAAGCCCTGCGAAGCTAAACGCGAAAGCCTTTTAGCGAAGCATGGGCCATTCCACCACTTGCCCAATGAGTGTTAAATTTATGGAACGATAGTGAACATAAATTTATACACGAATTGGTCTCGAGCAATTTTTGCGAGAGACCTTAATATTAGATTCCTCGCAAAAATGCTCGGAATTAAATTATCCGCCATAGTTTTGGGCGGATAATTTAAGGCGTGGATCGGAATTGAACCGATGTATAGCAGTTTTGCAGACTGCTGCCTTACCACTTGGCTACCACGCCATAAGTTTTATCCTGCCTTACCACTTTCAGCCACAAATCGTGGCTGATCCGCCAAGTTTTTTGGCGGAGGCTACCACGCCATCATTTATTTCTTGGCCGCCTTCTCAACCGCTTTGATAATATCTTCCAAATCCGCCAAGTGTCCTTCGCCGACGATACCGCAAGCCAATTTCCCGACGACCGGGGGCACGAACTCCACACCGTATTTTTTCAACTTTACGCAATTTTCCTGCACGATTTTATTCTGGTACATGTCCTCGTTCATCGCGGGAGCAATGAGGATCTTGGCCTTCGTTGCCAAGGCGGTGCAGGACAATAAATCATCGGCCAGGCCGCCGGCCAGTTTGCCGATCATATTAGCGGTCGCCGGGGCGATCAACAGCACATCGGCCTTTTGTCCCAACTCAATGTGGCTCATGTGCCAGGCCGAACCGTCGCCTTCAAACATATCGCGGTAAACTTTTTTGCCGGACAAACTGGCCAAGGTTAAGGCGGAGATGAACCGCTCGGCCTCCGCGGTCATGATGACCGTGACCTCATAACCTTTTTCTTGCAGACGCCGCACCAAATCAGCGGATTTATAGGCGGCGATACTCCCGGTCACGCCCAGGACAATTTTTTTAGCCATAAATTTAATTCTTTCCGTTTTCAGCGTCTTTGAGTTTAACTTTACCGGCGAGGATTTCTTCCAGGGCGATGGTAGCGGTTTTTTCGGATGAGGTTTTCTCAATGAGGCGCGGCTTGCCTTCGGCCAACTCCATGGCGCGGTTGGCTGCCAAACGAATCAGTTTGTAAACACTGTTGCCTGAATTGACCAATAATTTCTCTACTGGTTGATATGACATTTTTCTTTTTCCCCCTTATCCTAATTGCTTTGTGGTATTTTCGTCGTTAAAATCCCCCTTGAAACAGAGCTCTTATATATCATATACCGGCCCGGTTGTCAAAAAAAACTTAAAACCCAAAAGCGGCTCAATTTTGCGCCAACTATTCTGTTTGCAACTCTTTACATAAAATATTTTTTATCTTTTTATACGCCAACTCCAAGTCATCATTGATCACAATATGCTTATAGTAGCGGGCTTCCTTTAATTCCCGGTGCGCGATCCTTAAACGCAGCGCCAACGTGCTTTGCTGCTCTGTGCCGCGCCGCGCCAGACGCTTGCGCAAAACCGCCAAAGACGGAACTTTAAGAAAAATAGTCATGGCCTGCGGGTATTGCCTGCGGACCACCTTGGCGCCCTTAACATCAATGCACAGAAGGACATTCTTGCCTGCTTTAAGCAATTCCAAAACCTTATTTTTGGGCGTTCCGTAATAATTGTCAAAAACCTTTTGCGACTCCAGAAAATGCCCGGCGTGCTTTTTATACAAAAACCGCTGTCGGCTGATAAAAAGGTAATCGCGGCCGTGCCGTTCGCCGGGCCGCTTTGACCGCGTGGTCGTAGAAATCGATTTAACGATCTTGCCTTTAAAAATCCGGCTCGCCAGAAGCTTATTGGAGAGCGTTGTCTTCCCTGAACCGGAAGGGCCGGACATGATAATGATCTTGCCCTTTTTCATGAAGAGGTCTGCTTATTCAATATTTTGTGATTGTTCGCGGATTTTTTCGATTTTGCTTTTTAAAGAGATCACTGCATTCGAAACAATTTTATCCTGCAGTTTGGAGCCGATCGTATTGGTCTCGCGCTGCATCTCCTGCGCAATAAAATCGATCTTCTTCCCCGAAGACACGGCGGCCCGCAGCAAAAGCTTAAGCTCGTCGATATAATGCGCTAAGCGGGCAATCTCTTCATTGACATCATTGCTTTTTTGAAAAGAAGCAAATTCGTCGTCCACTAACTCTTTGCGTTTTTCCTCAAGGATGATTCTGGCGCGGGATCTGATCTGTTGAATTTGGCTGGTCATTTTTTTCAACTGCGTCTGTATGTCGCGCGCCAGGCTTTGCCCTTCACGCTTGCGCATCCCGGCCAAACTTTTTAAAGCGCTGTTTAAACTTTTTTCGATCAGCGGCCAGCATTCCTCCAAGGTAATAGTCGTATCATTGTTATCCACCACACCGGGAAGCTTGATGATGTCGGACAAGGAAAGATCGTTTTGCAAACCCAAACCTTTGCCGAGGGCTTTCGCCTGCGTCACATATTGCCGGGCGGCGGCTTTGTTAAAAGAAAAGGCGGCAAAGGGTTTTTGCTGCAACTTCACGGCAACGCTCACGCGGCCGCGGTCGACTTCTTTACTCAACAGCTGCTTGATTTTATCTTCCACCGAGCCAAAACCCGGAGGTAAATAATAAGTTATGTCAAAGTAGCGATGGTTGAGGCTTTTGATTTCTACCACGCCCTTGATCTTGCCCTTTGAAAAATGGGCACTGCCAAAACCCGTCATTCCTTTAACCATAGTTTTAGGCCCAAACTTTCTTGCTGATTGAGTTCAGTTTAATGTCTTTGGTCGGGAATATTTCCTCGTTGATGTCGGCCGGTTCGAACCAAAGCTTGATCTCCCGTTCTGCTTCTTTCGGATCCGACGAAACGTGAATGATGTTTTCAAATAATCCGTCCTTGGTGACGTGGCCGTAAAGTCCGCGGATACTCTGCGCATCGGCCTCTTGGGGATTGGTCGCGCCGGTGAGGATACGAAATTTTTTAACCGCGCCTTCTCTGCGGTAAACCATGGCCAAAACTTTTTTTTGCGGATGATACTCCCCCAAAAGGTGCCGGATCGTGATTTCGTAAAACGGCTGTCCCTTGATGTGCTGATAATGCGCCTCGGCCAACTCCCGCGAAACCCTCAAAAGCCGAATAGCCAAGAGCTCGGCCCCTGTGTCCGAGAGTTTCATTAAAATCGGCCCTACCAATTTACGGCTCATCCCGTCCGGTTTGATGACAACCAGTATAGATTCTATTTTATTCATAAAAATATTTTTTATTTTATCAACCGCTGGATAATGCGGTCCAGATCTCCGTTGGAATAATATTCAATGATAATTTTCCCACTTTTCTTTTTGGCATTGATACGGACCTTGGTCCCCAGAACCTGTTGCAGATTTTCTTCCAAAGCAACGACATTCTGATCCCGGTTGGCCGATTTTGCTTTTTCTCGTCGAGAACCAGACTGCAATCCTTCGCGGATGATCTTTTCCAATTCGCGCACCGATATTTTGTTGCTGACGGCATATTCAAAAATTTCTTTTTGGTGCAGAAAACTTTCCACCGCCAACAGTGCGCGGGCATGCCCTTCGGATAAGTGCCCCTCAAAAAGACTTTTTTGGATCTCCTCGGGCAATTTCAAAAGCCGCAGCTGATTGCTGATGGTGGAGCGGTCCCGTCCGACGGATTGCGCCACCGCGTCTTGCGTGAAACCAAAACTTTCGATCAACTTTTTAAAGGCCTGCGCTTCCTCAAGCGGATTTAATTCTTCGCGCTGAATATTTTCCACCAGCGCCAAGACCAACGCTTCCTGATCAGAAACTTTTTTGATAATGGCCGGGACTTCGACGATATTCAATTGCCGCGCCGCGCGCAGGCGCCGTTCGCCGGCAACCACTTCATAGCCGTCTTCTTTTTCGCGCACCAAGATCGGCTGCAAAACACCCTTTTCTTTGATGGACTCTACCAGCTGGGCTAATTTTTGTGCGTCATAATTGGTTCTCGGCTGCAAGGCGCTATCTTTGATCGCAGTCGTTTTTAGAAATCTAACTCCTTCACCGCGTACAGCTTCTGGATTGTTCGGAATGAGCGCTGATAATCCTTTTCCCAATGCTCGGCTTTCCATTGTACTCCTCCTCTTAAATAATTACTTTTTGTCAAAAGTCTTACTGTCTAATCTTTCTATCTTCTGCTTTTACAGAGAGTTCTGATCATTGGACTTGCCTCCCCCCCCAAAAACGA
>MHGP01000033.1:2595-29752 GCA_001805615.1 Omnitrophica WOR_2 bacterium RIFCSPHIGHO2_02_FULL_48_11 | reverse complement strand
TCTGCTTGAGCTCGATGCGCACGCGGAATACCTTGGCCAGGTCCTTGACCAGGCCGCGGAAATCCACCCGCCCTTCGGACACAAAAAAGAAAATGATCTTGCTCGAATCAAACGAATATTCGGACTTTACGATCTGCATGTCAAGCTTGCGTTCGTTGATCTTGCGCACGCAGATATTGACCGCATCCTTGGCCTTCATGCGGTTGTTATCGATCTGTTTGATATCACCCTCGGTGGCTTTGCGCAAAACCTTGCCGCTGGCATTCTCGGCCTTGCCCTGACAGACGACATTCGGGTCCGAGAGGACCCGTCCGAACTCCGACCCGCGGTCGACCTCAAGGATCACATACTCATCCCGCTGGCATTCCATGTCATTTAAATCAACGAACTGAACGGGACGATAATCCCCCAGTTTGATCTCGATCACTTTACCCATATTTTCTCCCGTCATTTTCGTCATTTCCTCTTAAGAAGGAATGGAGCCCCACGGCTAAAGCCGTGGTACCTAAATTATGACCCGTCTTCGCCCAATGGCTTATGCGCCTGCCTGCCGGACAGGCAGGTTGGGCTTCGCCGGGTTCATCCGCCTTATTCAGATAAGGGCGAACATCCGCCGAAGCCTCTTTTCCTCTTTCGCCTTCCTCCACGGGCAAGCCCGTGGTATCCGGCGTAGGCGGATGACGAGGTCCGCCTTTTTAAAATTTCATGGCGGCCTTAATCAACGTCAAAGCGATCTTGACATTGAGATTGTCATTAAGCAACTTCATGGTGCGAACGATCTCGGCCAGCAATTCCTGAATATCCTCAAACGAAAATAAAAGAGCGGATCGCTCCAGGTCTTTTTTACGGTCCTGATGCGTGAGGCGTTCGGCCTCGACTCCTGTTTTCATCAATAAAAGATCACGGAACCACGTCAATAAAACATCCAGCAATTCTTTGGTTTGCTCCTTGTCCGCCAACACCTTTTTAAAATAAGCTTCACTGTCCGGCGAAAAGATCACATTATCGATGATCTCGTTCTTCCGCGGCAAAAGATTGTCCTGGTGAAGCTGTTGGGCCCTCCCCAGGCACCCCTCGGTGAACGAGGCCAAAAAATAGGCGGCCGGTTCCTCTATATGATAATCATTGATCAAATAATCCGCAAGCTTGCCGTTGGCATACGGAAAAAAATAAATAGCCTGGCAGCGCGAGCGGATCGTGGCAAGATTTTTTTCCGGGACCGATGTTGTCAGTAAAAGCAAACTGTGCGCGGAAGGTTCTTCCAAAGTTTTCAAAAGCGCATTGGCCCCTTCCAGGGTCAAATTCTCCGCATTACGAATCACAAAAACTTTGCGCTGGGCCTCAAACGACTTAAGCTGTGTGTGGCCGATCAGCTCACGGATATTTTCGATCTTGATGGTCTCGCCGCGGCCGCTGTTTAAGATATGCAGGTCCGGATGGTTCGCTGTTTCCATCTTGCGGCAAGAAGCGCATTGGCCGCAAAAAATGTCGGCCTGGCCTTCGGCACTGGCCTCGCAGTTGACCAGCTTGGCCAGCGCCATGGCGGTCTCAAATTTTCCCACACCCGCCGGGCCGACCAGAAGATACGCATGCGCCAGGCGCCCGCCTTTGAGCAGACCCGCAAAGCGCTGCAAAACCGGCCGATGAATGGTCAATGTATTCTGCATCTTTTATAAATCTGCCAATCGATCGATAGAACGACGGACAATGGCAAAAATTTCTTCTTTGGAGCGGTCCACCTTGATCACCTTGATACGCCGCGGCTCTGCCTTGGCCAACTCTAAATAACCTTGCCGTACACGGTTGTGATACGCCAGCGGTCTTAATTCGATGCGGTCTTTGATCTTCCCTTTGCGCGACAGGCCTTTTTTTGTTTCAATATCAAAAAGCAACGTCAAGTCCGGCTGGACCCCCTGGGTCGCGAAGCGCCCGAGCTTTTTTATAAAATCAATATCCACCCCGTTGCCGTACCCCTGATAAACGATCGTCGAATCCAAGAACCGATCGCATAAAACGATATGACCCTTTTCCAGTGCCGGAACGATCACCTCAGCCACTAGCTGCGACCGCGCCGCCATATAAAGCAACGTTTCACACTCTTTCGTCATTTGTTTATTTTTGACATCTAAAAGGACATGGCGGATCGACCCGCTGATCTTTACACCGCCCGGTTCACGGATCAAGAGGACCTTTTTCTTCTTGCTCTTAAGGTAGGCGTAGATCAGCGCGCCCTGGGTACTTTTCCCCGAGCCTTCCGCGCCTTCGAGCGTGATAAATTTTCCTTTTAAGCCCATCGCCACGTCTGCCCTTCTTTGGTATCTTCGACGACGATCCCTTTATCTTTCAAAAGGTCGCGCAATTCATCCGATCTCTTAAAATTCTTGCCGGCGCGGGCGGCCTTCCGTTCTTCCAGCAGCTTTTCGGCTTCCACGTCCAAATCGTTATCCGCCTCTTTAGAAAATAGGCCGAAGATGTCCTTCGCCAAACTTTCGATCATGTCAACCGCCTGATAAATGACGGCCAAAGATTTATCATCTTTCTTCCCGGCGTCGATAAATTTATTGGTTTCATTGATCAGGTCAAAAACCGCGGCCAAGGCCTGGGGGGTGTTAAAATCATCATCCATGGCTGCGACAAACTCTTGCCTATGTTGCTCGATAAAATCCGCTGTTCCCACCGTTGGAAATTTCTTCCCTTTCAAAAGCTCGTGCGCCTTCCAAAAGAGGACATCGAATTTCTGCATGGCCTTGTGGGCCTCTTCCATCTTCTGCTCGGTAAAATCAATATTGCTCGCATAATGCGAGAATAAAAATAACAACTTCAGATCATCGAGCGGATATTTCTTAAGCGCCTCCTGCACGGTGATAAAGTTCCCCAGCGATTTCGCCATCTTCTGGCCATTGACGGTAATGAGCCCGTGATGGAGCCAGTACTTGGCAAAGGGTTTACCGTGCAGCGCCTCGGCCTGGGCGATTTCATTCTCATGATGCGGGAAGATCAGGTCCCGTCCGCCGGCGTGGATATCCAGGGTCTCACATTTTAGATGCTTTAAGCTCATGCACGAACATTCGATGTGCCAACCCGGACGTCCGCCGCCCCACGGGCTATCCCAGGACGGCTCACCCTCTTTGGATTTTTTCCACAAGGCAAAATCCAGCGGGTCCTTTTTCTGTTCGTCCTTTTCGATACGGACCGCTTCCATCATCTTCTCGATACTTTGACCGGAAAGTTTTCCGTAATCAGAGAATTTCCGCACATTAAAATACACGTCTCCATTGACGTTATAGGCAAACCCACGCTTGATGAGCCCTTCCACATCTTTGACAATGTCGGCAATATTTTCCGTTGCGCGCGGCTCGATATCCGCCCGGGAAACACCTAAACTTTCCAGATCGCGGTAGTATAGATCCACATTCTCGCGGGCGACCTGATCGCTGCTTTTTTTAAGCTCATTGGCCTTATTGATGATTTTATCGTCGACATCGGTGATATTGCGCACAAAGTTGACTTTGAAACCCCGGGACTGGAGATAGCGCCGGATAAGATCAAAGACATACAAGCTGCGGGCGTGGCCGATGTGGCATTGGTCATAGACCGTCACTCCGCACGTGTACATATTGATCCGTTTACCGGCCGGGTCTAACGGGATTAACTCTTCTTTCTTTTTGGTCAGGGAATTGTAGATTTGCATAACAACTGGTATAGGAGAGATCTACTCTTTCAGTTTATCTTCCAATGTTTTTACTCTTTTCAGCAGCTCCACCATATGCTGCATCATCGGGTCGGACACATGGATATGATCCATTTCAATATCGATACGTTTCCCGTCTTGGCGCGTGATATGGCCCGGCACACCGACCACCGTGGCATTGGGCGGGACATTTTTGATCACCACGGCATTCGCCCCGACATAAGAATTAGACCCCACTTGAATATTCCCCAGCACTTTAGCGCCGGTTCCGATCACGACATTATCGCCCAACGTAGGATGCCTCTTCCCGGTCTCTTTTCCGGTACCGCCGAGCGTGACCCCTTGAAAAAGCGTCACATTATCCCCGATAATCGTTGTTTCGCCGATGACGACCCCCATCCCATGATCGATAAAAAGCCCTTTACCGATCGTCGCCCCGGGATGGATCTCCACGCCGGTCAAAAACCGGGCCAACTGCGAAAGGACCCGCGGAATGAAAGGGATCTTCATTTTCCACAAGACATTGGTGATCCGGTAAGCAATGATCGCATGCACTCCCGGATAAAGCAGCAATATTTCCCAAGAACTCTTGGCCGCCGGGTCACGGTCCTTGGCTGCCTTGATTTCACCGGAAAAGATCAACGAAATGACCCATATAAAAAAAATAATTCCAATGATGATCACCCAACTCATATTTTTTCTCCTTTAAATGATCCCTTTAAAGACCCTTCACCCGGACCTCGGCCGTTACTTCTCCACGGAGATCAAATCCCCGTCTGAATTATAATGAAAAACGCCTAAAAGCGTACCATCTTTGTCATACACCTTAGCGCGCATCTGCAGGCTCTCGTTATCCTGTTCCGACTCGATCCTCTCGATCAGTTCGATCATGTTGCCTCCCAAGCCCACCACCTGGATGACTTTTTTTTGTTTATCGTAATTCTTCAAATCAACGATATACCCCAACTTATAAATTTCTTCCCGAGTCAGGTTCCCCTGCTCGTCAAACTCCTGACGCAACCCGTCTTCAGTGCCATTTTTAATGCTCGCAATCGAATGAACTTGTCCGTTCTCATGGTAATCCTTAATAATATTGTCCATGATCCCGTTTCGATAAAACACCTCGGATTTTAACTGACCGCTTTCATAATATTCATTAACAGATCCGTTCCAAAGACCATCTTCATAAGGGTACTTCCATTGAACGGTGCCGTTTTCAAAATAGCGATTGGAAATCCCCGTTTCCTGCCCGGCCTTGAATGAACTTTCAGAACTTAAACTCCCGCTCGGAAAGTATTCCCGCACCAAGCCGTCTCTCTGCCCTTCCTGATAGCCCTGTTCCTTCTTTACCTTGCCGGTTTCGTAATATTCGATATATTTGCCGTGGTACTGATTGGCCTTAAAGAAACACGCCAACGCAACTTGTCCGCTGCTGTAATATTCCCGATAGAGCCCGTCTTTCTTCCCTCCCCTATAATTCACCTCCAACTTTAATACACCGTCGGCAAAATATTCGCGATACAAACCGTCCAACAAATTTTTATTATAGCGGGCCCTGACCTTGATCAGCTTATTTTCATAATATTCCTTATATATTCCCTCCAGGTGATCATTCTTATAGTTGGCCTCGGTTTGCAGCGAGCCATTCTCATAATATTCCCGGTTGAGCCCGTCTTTTTTCCCTTGGCGGTAATAATGCCATAATTTCAATTTTCCATCGGCAAAATGTTCTTTCGAAAAACCTTCCAGCGCATCATTCTTATAATTCCATTCGCCCTGCAAAACGCTCTTGGGGCCGTATTGTTTTTTCAAAATGGAATTTTCGGAATGATTGGTTATTGTCTCCGTTTCCCAATCGCCTGCTTTATTAAAGACTTTTTGATGGCTCTCCACCAATGCATCATCAATGTATTTGACGGTTGTTTCATAGCGGCGGCCGGCTTCATCCGTACTGATATTGTGCTCTATGACCTCTTGCGAAGCTTTTTTCGTTTTTACCGCGGGAGAGGCCTCGTCCTCATCCTTAAAAATAATCGGCGGCTTTTTCCAGCCTGCCTGAGCCCCGCTCACCTGTAAAATTTCAAAAAACAAAATCAAAATCATCGACCGCAAAAAAATTTTTACAATCGTTCCCATAAATAAAGTCCTGATCCGTTCGTCACGCTGCCCGACACAATGATTCTAAAGGGACACCTGTCATTTATTTAATAAAACAACGGCGTACGCGGCCAAGCCTTCCCGCCGGCCGATAAATCCCAGGCCTTCCTGCGTTGTGGCTTTGATATTTACCAGACTTTCTTCGATCGCCAAGGCAAAGGCGACTTTAAAACGCATTTGCGGTTTATATTTTTTCAAATTTGGTTCTTCCGCCAGGATCACAACATCGACATTGCCGATGGAATATCCTTCTCCTTGCACCAGATTATTGACTTTTTCCAACAACGTCAGGCTGGAAATATTTTTGTACTTCGGGTCCGTATTGGGGAAATATTCTCCGATATCGCCTTTTCCCAAGGCCCCCAGCAAGGCATCGCAAATAGCATGCAGCACCACGTCCGCATCCGAATGGCCATCCAATCCTTTATCGTGCGGGATCTCCATGCCGCCCAAGAAAAGTTTTCTGCCCTTCACCAGGCGATGCGCATCATAGCCGATACCGATTTTCTGCGGCATAAGTTTATTTGACCTCTTTCAGCGACAAAAGGGTCTCCATGAAGACAAGATCATCCTGTGTCGTGACCTTAATATTTTTATAATCCCCCTGCAAAACCTTGACGGGGATACCTAATTTCTCGACCAGCACCGCATCGTCGGTGGCCCGGTTCCCTTCGCCGGATTGTTCATGCGCTCTTAAGATCACTTCTTTATGAAAAACCTGCGGTGTCTGAACCTCCCAAAGCGTATCGCGCTCCAATGTCTCTTGGACCAACATATTCTGCACATCAACTTTTTTGATCGTCGGCTTAACCGGTACAGCCGTGATCACGGCCGGATGCTGTTTGACCAGTTTGATGGCCTGGTCAATAAGCTCCGTTGAGACCAAAGGCCGTACCCCGTCGTGAATCAGCACGAATTTTGTGTGACTATCGAGGAGCTGAAGGCCGCGGAATACCGAATCCGCCCGCGTCTCTCCGCCGGGGATGATCCGGCTGACTTTCTGCAGCTTATACTGCCGTACGATTTCTGCAAATTCTTTTAAATATGTTTCCTGGACCGCCAAGATGATGCTGTCAATCAAAGAACTGGCATGCAGCGCTTCTAAAGTATAGACAAAGAGCGGTTTACCGTTAACCAGAATCAACGGTTTCGGGATAGCCTGGGGAACAGATAAGGAAGCCTGGAACCTCGCTCCGGATCCGGCTACCGGAACAATCGCTTGCGTTTTCATTCTTTATTGGCTTTCGCAAAAATCATTCGCCCGGCCTGAGTCTGCAGGACAGACGTCACGATGACTTTGACTTTTTGCCCGATCCATTTACGGGCATCGCTGACCACGACCATCGTTCCATCATCGAGATAGCCGACGGCCTGATGCGATTCTTTTCCTTCCTTAGTCAAACGGATGTCCAACTCTTCTCCCTGGAACACAACCGACTTAACCGAGTTGACCAGATCATTGATATTCAGAACCCCGATGCTTTCGATGGAGGCAATGCGGTTGAGGTTATAATCCATCGTGCAGATTTTGGCCTCCAAAATACGGGCCAAACGCACCAATTTTGTATCCACCGGCAATTCCGCCGGCATATCATCATCGTGGATTCGGATGTCTATCGCTTCGTCTTTTTGCATCAGGCGCAGGATCTCCATGCCGCGCCGTCCTTTTTCGCGCTTGACGGAATCGGCAGAGTCAGAAATCTTTTGCAATTCTTGCAAAACAAAACGCGGGACGACCAATCGCCCGTCCAAGAAATTTGTTTTATAAATATCCATCACCCGGCCGTCAATAATCACGCTGGTATCCAAAAGCAGCAGATCTTCTTTCACATCCTGCCGTTTAAAACGGACATACGGGATAATCAGATTGAATTCATCTTTCCCGCGCATGGCCATCATCGCCCCCATATAAGAAAAAGTCAGCGTCAAGATCACGCGCGTTAAAGATTGCACATATTCGCCTAGCGGCAGGATGGATAAAATATTAGAGATCAAATGCGCCATGACCAGCCCCAGCAAGAGACCGAACACCATACTGGAAAGACCGCGCACCGAAACGTGGCGCAGGCTGGATTCAACGAAAATCAAGGCAATACCGCATAGCCCGCCGACCGAAGCGCCCAGAACTGTCTGGTGGTTGATCGAACCGATATACGCGCCCACCACTAAAGTGATAATAAAGAAAAAACCGCGGATGAATAATAGGGTCATGTTTTGCTCCTTTGGCTAGCAGTCTTCAGCTATCAGCTTTCCCTGCCTGCCGGCAGGCAGGAGCTAAAATCTCCAGATGATGACTGGAAGCTGACAGCTAGATTTGTTCCATCGCCTCTTTGACTGTCTCAACGGCAATGATCTGTATTTTCTTTACCTGCGTAACTGCGGGTGACGTCAAATTGTTCTTGGGAATAACACATTTTTTAAAACCCATTTTTTCCACTTCATTCAGGCGAGAGGCGATCTGACTGACACTCCTCACCTCGGCGGATAATCCCACTTCACCCAAAAAAACCATATCATAAGGAATTGTTTTATCGAGCAGGGCCGAGGCCACCGCCATAATGACCGCCAAGTCAGCGGCCGGATCAACGACTTTGATCCCCCCGACAACGTTCAAGAAAATATCTTTATCCATCAGGTTCAGCCCTAAACGTTTTTCCAGAACCGCCACGAGTAAAGCCAGCCGGTTGGCATCAAACCCCTGCGCCTTGTGCCTTACTATGCCGAAGCTGGAACGGCTCACCAGCCCCTGAATCTCCACCAACAACGATCTGGTCCCCTCCATGACCGGCACCACCACCGATCCCGAGGAATTCTTGGGACGTTCGGATAAAAAGATCTGTGAAGGATTTTTCACCTCGGTCAATCCTGCGGACGTCATTTCAAAAACCCCGATTTCATTCGTCGGACCAAAACGATTCTTGATGGTACGCAAAATCCGGTACGTGGAATACCGTTCTCCTTCAAAATATAAAACCGTATCCACGATATGTTCCAAAACGCGCGGGCCGGCGATCATGCCCTCTTTGGTCACGTGACCGATCAAAAAAAGCGCCAACCCCAAAGATTTAGCCTTCTGCGTCAATAACGCGGCACATTCCCTCACCTGGCTCACGCTCCCCGGACTGGAATCAAAATCCGGATGGAACACAACCTGAATAGAATCCACCACGACCACGTCGGGTTTAACGACATTGATATTTTCGATGATAAGCGCCAGATCGATCTGGTTGACGATATAAATAGAATTTTGGCTGCCGGCGCTCAACCGATCCGCCCGCATCTTGGCTTGTTGGATCGACTCCTCACCGCTGACATAAAGAACTTTATGACCTTGCTGGCTGAGCGCACAGCTCATTTGTAACGCAAGCGTAGACTTTCCTATCCCCGGGTCACCGCCGATCAAAGTGACCGAACCCGGGATAATCCCGCCGCCTAAGACCCGGTCGAACTCTGCGATCCCGGTCACCAACCGCTGCCGCTCTTCGGTCGCCACCTCCATCATCAGCACCGGTTCTTCTTTAAGCTCCAGACGGCTGCGGCCGGCGGATTTCTTAGCGACCTGTTCTTCCACATAAGAATTCCAGCTCCCGCATTCCGAGCATCGCCCCGCCCAGCGCGGAGCCTGCGACCCGCAGCTTTGACAAACAAAAAGTGTTTTGGTTTTCATTTAAAACTCCACCCGACGTTCAATGCCGAACATATCCGAATCCTTACGATCCGAGCGGTCCGCCGAATCTTTTTTCTGCAGAAGATATTTCAGCTCGGTCGTACTGGAAGCATTTTCTTTTTGCACACGCTTAAAGGTCCATTCCAGTTTCGAAGGGTCTTCCATAACAAGCGGCGACTTTGAGAGAGAATCAAATTGTTTCTTAAAATCCGTCTTTTCGCTGATATTTAACGTCCCGTCGAGCGCGAAAGACAAACCATTGGTTTCCGTGACGCTGGAGTCGCGCAGCTGGATAAAAGGGTAAATTCCTTCAAAATTGACGAACATACTGTCAAAAACCAGATCTTTGATGAATCCTTCATAGGATGACAACCGCCCTTGCAGAGCAGGCTGGCTCCACGGCCCGGCAATGCTGATCTCCCCCGTTACAAATCCCGCGGCCGGGGCATCGCGTTCGTTGCTTAAGAACCAGACAAAATCCGCCATATCAACCTCGGACAATTTTATCAAAATATCCAAATTCAAGAAATTATCAAAATCCACGGATCCCTGGCACGAAATCTTTCCGAAGGACAGCGAATGGATGTACAGCTTCTGATTCTTTATCTCAAAGAGCCCGGTCGCTTCCGGCATGGGTTTGTAGTCGGCCAAGGTATACCGGCTCACGATCTTGCCGTTGAACGACCGCGGCAGGGCATCCTGCTCAACCGTCATCAGCGACCCTTCCAGAACGGTCGAAAGCGTCGCCAGCGGCGTTGCGACATGATCAATATTTACGGCCCAGCGAACGTCGCGATTCGCATCCTGAGACGCCTGGACAGAAATAAAACTTTTATCACCGAGGTCGAACTTGATCTGAATTTGCCTATGAACAAAATCGATTTGGCCGGCAAAAGGAACACTGGTTTGTGCGCTGGAAAATTGCGGCCACAATAATTCTAAAAATAAAAAAAGCAGAGCGATCTTTTTATGCATTGACCCTCATCAAAGACTACCAAAACAATTTCAAGAAGTCTGCGGTGCGCCCGAGAAGCCCAGCTCAATTAAAAACCAAGGTGTCCCCTTTGCGGTCCACCTTAATTTTACTGCCATCTTTGAACTGTCCTGAGATAATCTCTTCTGATAGCGGGTCTTCCAGATACCGTTGAATTGTTCGCTTTAAAGGCCGCGCCCCAAAGACCGGGTCAAAACCTTTTTCAATGAGAAGGTCCAAGGATTCTTTGGTGAGAGTAATTTCAATATTTTTTTCCTTCAAACGATCGGCAACTTCCGCAATTTCTAATTCCACTATTTGATAGAGATGTTCTTTATTTAAAGACTTAAAAACAATAATGTCATCAATGCGGTTTATGAACTCCGGCTTGAAAGTCTTTTTGACCTCTTCTAAAAGACGATCTTTCATGTCGTTATAAGTCACGTCTTCTTTTTGCGCGACAAAACCCAGCGATCCGCCCTTTCTTAACATATCCGCCCCGACGTTGGAGGTCATGAGGATGATCGTGTTGCGAAAATCCACTTTCCGTCCAAAACTGTCGGTCAATCTTCCCTCCTCAAAAACCTGCAAGAGAAGGTTGAAGACATCCGGATGGGCTTTTTCAATTTCATCCAAAAGAATGACTGAGTACGGTTTGCGCCGGACTTTTTCCGTGAGTTGGCCGCCTTCTTCATACCCCACATAACCGGGAGGCGCGCCGATCAAGCGTGAGACATTGAATTTATCCATATATTCCGACATGTCGATCTGCACCAAGGCATTTCTATCGCCGAACATAAATTCTGTCAAGACACGGGCTAAAAGAGTTTTCCCCACACCCGTTGGTCCCAAAAAAATAAAAGAACCGATCGGCCGCCGCGGATCCTTGATCCCCGCCCGCGAACGCCGTACCGCACGGGCAATGGCGCTGATCGCCTCTTCTTGACCGACGACGTGCGTACGCAGATGCTCTTCCATTTTCAAAAGCTTTTCGCTTTCATTCTGTTCCAGGCGGATCAAAGGGATCTTCGTCCACTGCGAAATGACTTTGGCGATCTCTTCTTCACCCAAGGTGATGGTGACTTTATCGCGCTTCTGGGTCCATTCGCTGCGAGTTTTTTCTAATTCATCGCGTGTTTCCCGTTCCTGATCGCGCATCTTAGCGGCTTTCTCGAAATCCTGACTTTTGATGTACGCCTCTTTTTCTTTTTTCAATTGCTCAATCTTTTCTTCCAACTCTTTGACACCCGTGGGAACCTCCATCGCTTTTAAACGCGCGCGCGAACCGGCCTCGTCCAAAATATCCACGGCCTTATCCGGAAGCGAACGGCCGGAGATATAACGGTCCGTCAATTTGACCGACGCCTCGATCGCCTCATCGGCAAATTTGACCCGGTGATGCGCCTCATATTTGTCCCGCAAACCTTTTAAGATCAAGATCGCTTCCTCCACCGACGGCGGTTCCACCATGATCGTCTGAAAACGACGTTCCAACGCCGCGTCTTTTTCGATATGCTTGCGATATTCATCGAGGGTGGTGGCCCCGATGCACTGGATCTCGCCGCGGGCCAAGGCCGGTTTTAAAATATTGGCGGCGTCGATCGCCCCTTCGGCGGCACCGGCTCCGACGAGGGTATGCAATTCATCGATGAATAAAATAATCTTTCCCGAGCGCTTGATCTCATCCATGATGGCTTTGATGCGTTCTTCAAATTGGCCGCGGTACTTGGTACCGGCAATCATCAGGGCCAGATCCAGGACGATGATATTCTTATCGCGCAAGACTTCCGGAACGCCGCCGCCCACGATCAACTGGGCCAGACCTTCGACGATGGCGGTTTTTCCGACACCGGCTTCACCCAAGAGCACCGGATTATTCTTGGTACGCCGGCTCAAAATCTGCACGATGCGTTCGATTTCATTCTGCCGGCCGATGACCGGATCAAGTTTTCCGTCACGGGCCAGTTTATTGAGGTTACGGCCGTAGGCGTCGATCGCCGGGGTCTTTTCGCTTTTAGCGACCGGTTCTTGCGTGTTAAACCCGGGGATCCCGGACCCCAAAAGTTCCATCACTTCATTGCGCAGTTTGTTCAAATCCAATCCCAAGTTCAAAAGAACACGGTACGCCATGCCCTCGCCTTCTTTCACCAAACCTAAAAGCAGATGCTCGGTCCCGATGTAATTGTGTCCCAATGCCCGCGCCTCCTCGGCGGAGAGTTCCAAGGCTTTTTTAGAACGGGGCGTAAAGGGAATATCCCCCAGCACCTGAGTTTGCGCGCCGGGCTGCACCAATTTTTCCACTTCGATACGGATCGTTTCCAGGTCTAACCCCAATTTTTGCAAAACCGCGGCCGCCACACCCTCGCCTTCGCGGATCAATCCCAAAAGGAGGTGTTCCGTGCCGATATAATCATGATTAAACCGTCGGGCCTCTTCCTTTGCAAAAACAATGACTTTTCTGGCTCTTTCGGTAAATCGATTGAACATATTGTATCCTCCAAAATTTTTTAAAAATCTACAACCATTAAAATTGAATCAATTAATTTCCTGATAAATCGCCGGTAAGTTTTTTACGAATCAACGTGGCGCGCCGGGCGTCACGCTCGACGGTAGTTAACTTTTTTCCTTCGATCTTCTGCAAATGCGCCGGTTGGATCATAATGAACAATTCATTGATCGTCCGACGATCGACCTCTTTAAGAACACCCAGATCCATCCCCAAACGCACCATAGACAAAAGCTCAACGGTCTCTTGGCTGGAAATGATATAAGCATTTTTTAACACACCCCAAGAACGGAAAATTTTATCCTCGAGCATGGCCTTATTCTGCACCATGAGCGCCTGCCGGGCCTGTTCCTCCTGCTCGACGATCTGCCGAATGAGGCCGTTGATATTCTGAATGATCTCTTCTTCGCTGTGTCCCAGAGAGACCTGATTGGAGATCTGATAAAAATTTCCGCTGGCCTGAGTCCCCTCGCCATAAAAGCCGCGCGAGGTAAAACTCAATTTAGAGATCGCCGCCAGCACTTTATTGATCTGCTTTGTCATCACTAAGGCCGGCAAATGCAACATCACCGAACCGCGCATCGCCGTTCCCGTATTCGTCGGGCAGGCGGTCAAATATCCCCAGTCCGTAAAATACGCGAACTGCAATTTCTGCGAAAGCTCTTCGTCAATAGAACTGATGATCCGCCAGGTCTCATCGAGATTCAGGCCGGACTGCATCACCTGAATGCGCAGATGATCCTCCTCATTGAGCATCACCGAAAGGACTTCTTCTTTGGAAACCACCAGCGCCTTCCCGTCAGGATTCGTGGCATGTTCGTGGCTCATCAGATGGCGTTCGATAAGGAATTTGCGGTCAACGTTATCCAATTCGCTGATCTTATAGAAAGCTGTTCCTTTAAAATAATTGATTTGGTTCATGGCGGCATGGGCGGCTTCTAAGATCTCATCCAAGACTTTTTTGGGCGCCTTGTTGGGGAAAGGCTTTTTGGCCAAATTGCGGGCCAGCCTGACCCTCGACGACATGACAATCTCCGAATGCGGCCCCGTTCCTTTGAGCCATTCTCCTGTATGATTAATAAAATCGTCTAATTGCATATTAACCTTCACCTTTTTTTTCTAATCCGCGGATCTTGTCTCTTAAGGCGGCGGCCTCTTCAAAACTCTCCGCCTCAATGGCCCGTTGGAGCTGCCGCTTCAATTCCTGCAGCTGATCAATCTTCTTTTTAATCGGCTGCGGTAATTTGCTTGGGGCCTTTCCCAAATGCTGATTCGAGCCGTGAATTTTTTTGAGTAAAACCGCCAGCTGTTCCCGAAACGCGTTATAACATTCGCTGCATCCCAGCCGTCCGAACTTACGAAAATCATCATAGGTCATGCTGCAATTAGAGCACTGCAGCTTTATTTTTTCGACGTTCTTGACCTGCTGGCCAAAATCGGCCAGGCCGGCCAAAAGATCGGCCAGGCCAAACTGCTGTTCCATCTGGACACTCTTCTGGCGGGCGCAGTCTTCGCACAGATGCAGTTCGGTCATCTGCTCATCGACAATTTCCGTGAGATGCACGGTCGCTTTCTTATTTCCACAAACATCGCATTGCATAATCAGGTTTCCTTTAAGCTAATCAATATTTCACGCCCGCTTTCCGGGTCATCTCGTGAAAGAGTTTCATCATTTTCTGGGTCACTTTGCCGGGTTTACCGTCCGCGATCAGGCGGCCGTCCACGCGGACCACCGGAATGATCTCGGCCGCGGTTCCGGTCAAAAAACATTCGTCGGCATTGAAGATTTCATGCCGGGTCATCAACCGCTCCAATGTCTGAATTTTATTTTTAGCCGCCAACGCCAAGACCGCATCGCGCGTGATACCGCGCAGCCGGCCGTTATAAGGCGTCGCCAAGACACCGTCCTTGAGAATAAAAATGTTATCGCCCGTACATTCCGCCACATAGCCTTGTCCGTCAAGCATGATCGCTTCCGAGAATCCGGAGTTATTGGCCTCGATCTTGGCGAGAATATTATTGAGATAGTTCAAAGATTTGAGCTGCGGATTCAACGCTTCATTATGATTGCGCATCGTGGGGACCGTGATAATTTCCAGCCCCTTTTGATAAAGCTCCGCCGGGTAGAGCACGATCTTATCCGTGATGATGATGATATTGGGTTTACCGTAGCATTTGCGCGGATCAAGCCCCAGATCCCCTTCGCCGCGGGTCACGATCAGCCGGATATAGGCATCGCGCAGATTATTTTTCTTAAGGGTCTCGACAACATGCTTCGCCAGCTGCTGTTTGGTCACGGGGATGTGGATCATCATGGTGTGCGCTGTTTCAAACAAACGGCCGATATGCTCGTTCAATTTAAAGACCAAACCATTATACGAACGGATCCCCTCAAAGGCCCCGTCGCCGTAAAGGAACCCGTGATCGAACACCGACACCTTCGCATCTTTTTTCTCAAAAAATTGACCATTAATAAAAATCTTCATACCTTCCGCCTTTTTATGACTGTTATTGATAAGGATTAAAAACTATTCAACCAACCTTCCGTCGCGCATACGGATCGTCCGCTTGGCGATCTTGGCGATGGCGTCGTTGTGCGTCACGATCACAAATGTCTGTTTATTTTTAGCATTCAATTCCATAAGCAGTTTGACGATCGCCTGTCCGCTCTCCGAATCCAAATTCCCCGTCGGTTCATCGCAGAAAATGATCTTGGGCTGGTTGATCAACGCCCGGGCGATCGCCACCCGCTGCTGTTCTCCTCCGGACAACTGATTCGGCTTGTGCATCGCCCGCTGGACTAATCCCACCTGATCCAACAGGTCCAGCGCCTTGGCGCGCAGCGCTTCGTCATTTTGAGAATCCCCCTTCACCAAGCCGGGGACCATCACATTTTCCAAAGCCGTAAATTCCGGCAACAAATGATAAAACTGAAAAATAAATCCGATCTTCGTGTTGCGGATCTTCGCGCGCCGCCCGTCATTCAAGGCATACAGATCCTCTCCGTCCAAAGTCACCTGTCCCGATGTCGGCTTGTCCAATCCGCCCAAGATATGCAACAGCGTCGACTTCCCCGCTCCCGAAGGGCCCACGATCGCCCAAACATCCCCTTCGTGAATCTTTAAATCAATGCCTTTCAAGACCGCCAATGGATTTGCCGCATGCTTGTAAATCTTATGTAAATCTTTCGCTTCGAGCATCAGAATACTTCATAGGTTATTCATACCGCAGGGCGTCGACCGGCTGTAAATTGGCCGCCTTGGCCGCCGGATAAATCGTCGCCACATACGTAATAAACAGCGCCGCTCCCACAATCGCCAGCATATCCGAAAGCTGCACGTCCACCGGAACATGGTCGATGGAATAAATCTCCGCCGGTACTTCGACATAAGTCCGCAAAATATACGTCAACGCCAACCCTCCGACCACGCCCCAAAACGTTCCCATCGACCCGATGAACATCCCCAGCTTCGTGAACAAACGGCGGATCGACGCGTTCGGGACACCAATGGATTTCAGGATCCCGATATCATGAACTTTGCTCGTGACCGTCACAATCAGGGTGCTGATGATATTAAACGATGCCACCAAGACCATCAGGGTTAAGAAAGAACAATCCCCATTTTTCCAGATACAACGCATCAAAAAGATTACGGTTCACGTCGA
Organism: Omnitrophica WOR_2 bacterium RIFCSPHIGHO2_02_FULL_48_11; assembly: GCA_001805615.1. Classification (GTDB taxonomy): domain Bacteria; phylum Omnitrophota; class Gorgyraeia; order Zapsychrales; family GWA2-47-8; genus 2-02-FULL-48-11. The sequence continues at coordinate 13,092 of MHGP01000033.1, read as the reverse complement.
TCCACGTCTTGACCAAAAAGCTGTAACCTACAATATCATAGATTTTTTGTTTTATGCCTCTGGCTAAATACGGATCTTTCAATTTTATTCCCACGCCCGTGACCGTATCCGCGGCCACGCCGAAGATCGACTGCGCCTTGACCAGATTCACCACGACCAAATTCATATCAAAATCGACCATACCGGATTTGAAAATCCCGGCGATCTTAAAGTCATACCGCCATCCCTGTCCGGCCAATCCCGAGCCGGGAGCGATCAGCGTGATCTTATCGCCCAATTTAAAACCAAAATACCGCGCCAACTCCGCCCCGATCACTACGTTATCACCGATGATATCTTTAAAATCCCCTTCCACCATGTATTCGTTCACCTTCGTCACCTGGACTTCGGTCTCCGGCTTGATACCGCGGATCACCAGCCCCGTGGCCTGACCCGACTCTTCCAAAAAAACATTGCCTTGAATGAAAGGAGACGCGCCCACGATCTCTTCGACACCTTGCAACTTTTCGATCAATTGAGCAAAGTTGTGCACCCCCGTCTCTTTTTCAATAATGACATGCGGAGTGGTCCCGACAATTTTATCGCGCAGGTTATTGCCAAAGCCGGTCATGATCCCGGTCACCACGATCAAGGCCGTGACGCCGACCGCGACCCCCGCGATCGAAATAAAATTCAGAAACGAAAGAAAGCGCCCTTTGCTGGCTGTCAAATAACGATAACTGATCCAATCTTCGTAGTTCATTTTTGAGCCGGTTTCAATAATGGGAACAAGATCACATCCCGGATCGACGGCGCATCCGTTAACAGCATCACTAAACGGTCCACGCCTATGCCTAATCCGCCCGCCGGCGGCATGCCGTATTCCAACGCATGGATAAAATCCTCATCGATCGCGCGGTTGCCGGTTTCGACATCATCTTCCAGATCATCCAAAAGTCTTTTCTTCTGTTCTTCCGGGTCATTCAACTCAGAATAGGCGTTGCCCACTTCCATCCCGGCGATAAATAATTCAAAACGCTGCGCGATCAAAGGATTCCCGGGCACGGTCTTGGCCAAAGGAGAAAGAAAAGCAAAATATTCCGTAACAAAAAGTGGCTGATTGACCGTGTCCTCTTCCAATAAATCTTCCACGATCTTCATAACCGCCGAGCGCGTCAATTTATCGATCTTCACCTTCGCGCCGTGTTGTGTCTTGACCTTATTCAGCATCGCCTTAGCGTCATCATCCGGATTGATATCAAATTTTTCTTTGACGATCTTGGCAAAAGAGCGGCGCGGCCACGGCGGAGTAAAATCAATTTCTTTGCCTTGATACGTGATTTTATAAGACCCGGAGATCTCTTTCGCCAAACCGCTGATCAGATCCTCGCACAACTTCATCATGTCCGTAAAATCTCCATAAGACTGATACACCTCAAGCATGGTGAATTCCGGATTATGCCGGGTCGAGATGCCTTCGTTACGGAAATTGCGGTTAATTTCATACACGCGCTCCAATCCTCCGACGAGCAAACGCTTAAGATACAGCTCTGGCGCGATCCGCAGGAACACTTCCATATCGTAAGCGTTGTGCACGCTTTTAAACGGACGGCCGCGGGCGCCGCCGGCCATCGGCTGCAGCATCGGTGTTTCCACTTCGAGAAATTCTCGCTGATCAAGGAAGGACCGGATATGCGAAATAATTTTACTGCGCTTTAAAAAAACTTCTTTGACCTCGGGATTGGCGATCAAATCCACATACCGCTGCCGGTAACGGGTCTCCACATCTTTGAGGCCGTGCCATTTTTCCGGCAGGGTCATGAGTGATTTCGTCAAAAATTCTATATCCGCGACCCGCAAACTCTTTTGCCCGGTTTTCGTTGTAAAAAGCGCTCCGGACACACCCAGGATATCTCCGATATCCAGATTACGGCAGATCTGCGCGGTTTTCGAATCCGCGACATCGACTTTGATAAAAAGCTGGATTTTCCCGGTTTGATCCTGCAGGTCGGCAAAAATGACTTTTCCATGACTGCGGTTGGCCACAAAACGGCCGGCGATCTTGACCTCCCGGCCCTCTTCAAAATTCTCCAAGGCGGCATTCACCGTAGTCGTAGGTTCAAAACGTCCGCCGTACGGAATGACTCCGAAACTGCGCAGATGATCCCGTTTTTCTATCCTAACGCTTTTAATTTCATCAACTTCCATAAAAATCCTTCTAATAATATTAATATTTTTAATCTTATAGATTATATAGAAAAACCAGAGGGGTGTCAAAACAAAAGACTGCGGAAAAAGCAATAGGACGAGCGGAGATTAGGCAGCGACAATACAGATGCCTGCTTTATCAGCAAGCTTGATACACGCGGGACGGTCGATGATAAGCGTCTTTTCGGCCTCAATAGCCAGGCAGCCGGCCTTCGACTTTATCATATTTTCTATGGTGCGCGGGCCGATCACCGGGACATCAAAACGGTCATCCTGTTTCGGCTTACTCATTTTTATGATCACGGCCCCTTTTTGCGCAATTTGTCCGCCGCGCAAAATCGTGCGGTCCGTTCCTTCCATCGCTTCAATGGCCACGATCGCTTTTTCTTTGACCACGACAGTCTGGCCCACATCAATCCCGCCCATCAGCTTGGCGATGGTCTTTCCAAATTCGACGTCCGCCAATTCGCTTACCGTCGGGCCTCGCCGGGTCAGTGTCCCTTTCGGGGCTAAATAATCTTTCAAAAGAATCGTGGAATCTAAAAGTTCCATACCCTGTTCTTTCAATTTCTCGGCAATGGCGCTAAAGATCGTGTCGGCCTTGCGGTCTTTTAAAGCATGATAAAGTTTTTCAAACTCTTCATCCAGCTGTAATTTTTCGGCGAACAGATTGTTCGGATTCACCTGCCCGGCCATGATCACCTGCTGCACCCCCTCGGATTTAAAATAGGCGAATAATTTTTTGAGTTCTCCAACGCGGAACCATTGCAGCTTATTCACGCAAGGCCGCAATAGCCAAGACGTATCCCCCTGCACGGCGGCAGCGATCACCCGGATATTTTGGGCGCGGGCCGCACGAGCAAAAAGAATGGGAAATTGACCGTTACCGGCGATGAGTCCAAGGATTTGTATTGGCATAGACAATTTTGCAGGACGACGAATGGATTTAATATAAAAGAGTTAACCGCCGCAGACGCCGCGCTTGGAGGTTTTGATAAAAAAGACAAGGTGCTCGACTTCAGGGCACGGCTCCACTTCTTTTTCAACTCTTTCAATGGCATGCGTTCGGGAAAGACCGGAATTAAATAATAACTTAAAAGCTTTACGCACTTTTTCGATCGTTTCAGGCGGCACGTTGGAGCGGCGGAGTCCGACTTTATTGATACCGTAAATTTTAGAATCCTGGCCTGAACACAAAGAGAACGGCGGGACATCCTGGCTGATCCGCGACATGCCTCCCACCATACATAACCTTCCCAGACGGACAAACTGATGAACTCCGGTGAGTCCGCCGACGACCGCGTTATCCTCGAGGATGACATGCCCGGCTAAGGTGGCAGCATTGGCCATGACGCAATTGTTTCCGATAATGCAATCATGCGCGATGTGGCAGTAGGCCATTAACAAATTGTTATTCCCCACCAATGTCTTGCCGCCGCCTTCAATCGTTCCGGGATTGATCGTCACATATTCACGGATCACATTATTCTCGCCGATACTTAAATAGACATTGCCGTTGCTTTTAGGATTTTTGATCTGCGGCGGGCTGCCGATGACGGCGCCGGTAAAAATACTGCAATTGCGGCCGATCGTTGTCTGCCCCATGATCACACAATGACTGCCGATGCGGACATTGTCCCCCAACGCGACATCGCCTTCAATGATCGAGTACGGACCAATGCTCACACCCGGCGACAATTTTGCGCTGGGATGAACAACCGCTGTTTTATGTATGTTTAAGTCTTCCATAATAGCTATTCTAGTCTAAAAAAGAAGCATCTGTAAATGAAAAAAACATATCTGCTTCTGCCACAACCTCTTCGCCGACCTTGGCTTGGGCGCGGATCTTTGCGGATCGCGCCTTATCGCTCAAGACTTCCACCTCCAGCAAAAGCTGATCTCCAGGATAAACCACCTTGCGGAACTTCACGTTATCCGCGGACATAAAGAATGCTACTTTACCACGATGCTCTTCATTCGTCAAGACCACGACCCCTGCCGCCTGAGCCATGGCTTCCACCATCAAGACACCGGGCATGACCGGCCGGGTCGGAAAGTGCCCTTGGAAAAAATTATCATTGATCGTGACATTTTTGATGCCGACCCCTCTTTTGCCCTTTTCCATTTCGATCACCCGGTCGACCAATAAGAACGGATACCGGTGCGGCAGAACTTTCATAATGTCCTGAACATCAAACTGCCGTTTATCCCCCCAGTCGCACTTAGGAACAAACCCGCGCTTTTCATACCTTTCTTTCTGCTCATGAATTTTCTTAAGCAATTCCAAATTCATACGGTGCCCGCTTTTTACCGCGAACACGTGCCCGCGGATCGGCATCCCTAAAAGATATAAGTCCCCGATCAAGTCCAGGATTTTATGCCGCACAAACTCATCGGGGAAATGGACCTTATTTTGGATGACCCCTTTTTCTCCGACGACAAGCGTGTTGGTATAATTCGCTCCTTTGCCGAATCCTTTGGTCTGCAGCTCTTTTGCTTCTTCTTCCAGACAAAAAGTGCGGCAGGACGCTATCTCTTTCTTAAAAATCGCCTCATTCACAACGGTGCTAAAAAATTGCGAACGCAAAACAGGATTGCGATAATCCAAGGTGTAGGAGACCTTGAATTCAGGATTCGGAAAAATATAGATCGATGTGTCTCCCTGATGAACGCCCACGGGCTCTTTGATATCAAACACATTCTTTGCCGCGTCCTGTTCAACAATCCCCGCCTCCTCGATAGCTTTTAAATAACCGAGCCCGCTGCCGTCCAATCCCGGCAGCTCGTTGCCGTGAATTTCGACCGTCAGATTATCGATCCCCAAGCCGTGCAAGACGCTCATAAAATGTTCAATCGTATAAATCATCTCTTCGTTGCGGCCGATACAGGTGCAGCGGGAGACCCGCTCCCCGCTTAAGACGCTGGCCAGATCAGCCTTAATCACCGGATGATGGGGCAAATCAAGCCGTATAAACCGGATCCCCGTATCAGCGGCAGCCGGTTTTAAAGTCAAATTGACATGACTCCCCGTATGTAAACCTATGCCCGAGAGCGCAATATCTTTGCGGATTGTTTTTTGTTTTTCGTTCATAACGAAAAATTAATTGCCCGGCAGGCGAGACTCAAGCTCTGCCACGCGTTTTTTCAATTCATGGATGATTTTGACATATTCCGGCAAGCGCTGAAAAGCGGCATTGGCGCGCTTCGCATGCGCATGCGGTTTGGCGGGAATTCCCCAAACGATCGTATTAGGGGGAATGGATTTGCTGACACCTGATTTGGCGGGCACAACAGCGCCCTCGCCAATCGTTAAATGTCCCGCGATCCCCGCTTGTCCGGCGAGAACGACCCCGTCGCCGATGGTGACGCTCCCGGAAATACCGACCTGCGAAATAATGATACAGTTTTTGCCGATCGAGACATTGTGGGCAATCTGCACCAAGTTATCGATCTTGGTCCCCTGCCCGATAAATGTTTTATCAAACCGGGCACGGTCGATCGTTACATTAGCGCCGATCTCAACGCGGTCTTCGATGACGACCGTTCCCACCTGCGGGATCTTTTCTTGTATTCCGTCGATGCTCACAAAACCAAAACCATCCGAGCCGATCACCGCCCCGCTGTGAATGATCACCTGATTGCCGATGGAGAGACGCTCGCGGATCGTGACATGCGGATAAATTAAACAGCCGCGGCCGATGACAGTGTTCTGCCCCACAAAACATCCGCCGTAAAGAATGGTGTCATCCCCGATCCTCGCCTTCGCATCAATGACCGTGTACGGGCCGATACTGACATTTTCCCCGATGACGGCATCATCTGCGATGACCGCGGTTTTGTGAATTCCCTGGGGAGGCTTCACCTGATCCTCTAAAAAGAGAGCCATCATATTGGCAAAGGCCAGGGACGGATTATCCGTGCGGATCACAGATTTTCCGGCCACGCTCATGTTCTTCGGCGTGATTATCGCAGAGGCTTGAGTTTTCGTAGTGAGGGAAAAATATTTCTGGTTCGCGACAAAAGTGATATCGCCTTCTCTGGCTTCTTTGATGCCGCAAATACCTGTGATGACCAGATCCGCGTCTCCAACCAGTTCACCCTTAACATATTTCGCTATCTCACCTAATGTTTTCTTCATCACGTTCCATAAAAACTATTTTTTCTTCGCGGAATATCCGTCATTGAGGATCTTAAGGATCAACTCGCTGATATCATTCGCTTTATCCCCATAGATCAGAACGCGGTCATTGAGGATATACGCATATCCTTCTTTTTTGGCGTAATCACTGACGACCTTTTCAATCTCCAGGAGGATCTCGCGGATCTTCTCGTCGCGCTCTTTGGTCAAATCCGTCTTTTTCTGACGGTCATACTCGATCAGATCCGTGCGCATCTTTTCGATCTCATCCTGCAACTTCTTCTTCTCTTCTTCTTTAACAATTTCAAATTTCTGTTGAGCATCGCGCAATTTATCTATTTTCTCATTGCGCTCTTTTTCATATTCCTTGGTCTTTCCTTCGAGATACGTGTCATATTCTTTGGTTTTCGCATAACCATCGAAGGTCTTGCTCAAATCCATGGTGCCGATTTTCTTTCCATCTGTATTCTGCGCCTGTGCAGAAAGAACGGAAAATACGATCGCCAATAAAATCATTAAACCCACTTTAAAACTTTTCACGATGACCCTCCTTTTTAAAATCCTCGACTGACACTAAAATAAAATTTACCCGACCTGTCCTCTTCTCCGGCCTCGTCATTCAAGGGATAGCCGTAGTCTAAATTGATCGGACCGATCGGCGTTTTGACCCTTAACCCAAATCCGGCGCCGGCTTTATAACCGCTGCTCCCAAAGTCACCAACTTTGGGCCAAACATTTCCCACATCAAAGAATGAAGCCAGTTTTAAAAAATCGATCACAGGAATCGTATATTCGATGTTGCCGACCAACAAAGATTCCCCGCCGATCGGATCTTCCGTCGCGGTATCCAAGGGCCCCACCTTCCGCTCGTTATAGCCGCGGATGCTCCGTGCCCCTCCGACAAAAAATCTTTCAAAGATCGGCACCTTAGTGCTGTCTCCATAGCTGTCGACGATCCCGCCGCGGATACGAAATTCCAAGACCGAATCAAATTTCAAGGGAATATGATATCCTGCCCTTGATTCCACCCGGTAAAAATCTTTATCCCCACCCAAAAATCCTCCCGCGACATCAAAGCTACTGGTGACGACCAACCCTTTCGTCGGACTGATGGCACTGTCCCGGCTGTCGCGCGTAAATTCCAATCCGGTCGAGCTCACCGTATTTTCCCCTTCTTCCGCTTTCAGGTCCGCAGAAACATTGGAATCAAAATTGCCGATATCGATATTTTCTCGCCGGTAGATAACATTACCGGAAATATATTCCGTGAATTGCTTGCCAAAGCGGACATCCCCGCCCGTGCGCGACTCATCATAGGTGTATCCCGTATCCCGCTCCTTATCGCGCTCCGTGCGAAAGATATCAAAACCTCCGGAAACCGGATAATCAAAAATCCAAGGCTCGGTAAAGCTCAAACGCAAATTATTGCGCACCGATCCTGTTTCGGCCCGCGCCACGAGGTTCTGCCCTCCGCCGGTAAAGGTAGGCCAATTGCTAAAATCAAAATTTTTCTGTTCAATTTCCACGAACCCGACAACCTGATCGACCGTGCTGAAACCGCCGCCGAAACTAAAAGTCCCGGTCTTGGCTTCCTTCACCTGAACGATAAGATTTTTTTTATCAGCCGAGTCTGTATCCTCGATATCATAACCGACATCCTCAAAGTATCCTAAGTTGCGTAACCGTTCTTTGCCGCGCTTGAGCTTGGAACCGTCGAACTGATCTCCCGGCTGCAGCCGTAATTCCCGTCGGATAACGATATCCCGTGTCCGGGTATTCCCCTGGATCTTGATCTTATTCACATAGGCTAAACTTCCCTCTTGGATCTCCAGCTTGACATTCACCTTACCGGTTTCGGGATTTAACGACGTGGACTCAACCGCTCTGGCAAAAATATAACCTTTATCAAAATATAACGCTTGGATATTATTCACATCAACTTTCAATTTTTCCCGGCTGAAAACAAGACCCGGCTTAGTCCATTTGATGATATCCTTCAACTCTTTTTCCGTAACCACCGCATAGCCGGTGATGCTGACGTCCTCCACAAAATAGCGTTTTCCTTCCTCAATCTTGATATTCACGACCAGCCGTCCTTTGTCGCCGTAATCCAGGGCATAATCGGCTGCCGCATCGATATAACCTTCTTTTTCATAAAACGAAGCAATGCGATCCATATCTTCCTTCAAAACATCTTCGTTCAAAAATCCTGAATTCAGGAGGACATTGGCTCTTGTTTTGATTACCCGCATCATGACCTTTTGGCCAAAGGCCTTGTTCCCATAAATATTGATCTGTTTGATACGGACCTGGCCGCCCTCTTTAATAACAAAATGGACTTTGACCTTATTCGTCACCGCATCCTGGCTCGTCTCGACCTCCACGGTCACGCTGGTCAAACCTTTTTTGGAGTATAAGTCCTGGATCACATTGACATCATCCTTGAGGGTCTTGTTATCCAAAAATTTACCTTGTTTTGTCTGGATCTTCGAAAGCAGGGCAGGCCCTTTAATATAGCGCGTCTTAGAAAATGTCACTTTCTCCACAATCGGTTTTTCTTCCACCGTGATAATCACACGGAATCCGCCTTCGTAGTCCTGCCGGTCAACGCTCACATCGGCAAAGTACCCGGTGCTGTAAAGGCGCTTGACATCGTCGCTGATCACCGTTTGTATATAGCCTTGCCCCACCCGGGTTTTAATCTTGGCTAGAATGGAGGCGATACTGATGGTTTTATTGCCGCGGACCTCAATGGCCTTGACGATCTTACTTTCGAAATTATTCCCCAAATTTTCTATAGCGACGGTTGCCGCGGGCGGAGTTTCTTCAGGCGTCGGCTGGGCCCCCAAAGGAGAGGACAAAAACAGGAAGATAAACACATTGAGATATAAAAATATAAAAATTGCTTTTCGCATTGCCTGATTATAGGGGGAATATTGTTTTACGTCAATTAAGATATCGAAGATTTTATCGGAATTTACGAATACATCATTCCTCCGCGCGCGCCAAATTCTCAAACCGCATATATTCTTTGATAAAAGCCAATTTCACCGTTCCGGTCGGTCCGTTGCGCTGTTTGGCGATGATCAATTCGGCAACGCCTTTGTTTTCTTCTGTGGGCATATAATATTCTTCCCGCATAAGAAGGATGACCAAGTCCGCATCCTGCTCAATGGCTCCGGACTCCCGCAGGTCGGCGAGCTGCGGCCGATGATCCTGCCGACTTTCCACCGCTCGCGACAACTGACTTAAAGCAATGACCGGGACATTGAGCTCCCGGGCCAAATCTTTGAGTGAACGGGAAATCTCGGAGATTTCCTGCTGCCGGCTGTCCGACTTATACGGAACACGCATCAGCTGCAAATAATCCACAACAATCAACTGGATATCATGATTGGATTTCAAACGCCTGGCCTTGGCCCTTAATTCGATCGTCGACAAGGCCGGCGTATCGTCAATAAAAACCGCCGAATTGGAAAGTTTGCCGGCGGCCGCGGTTAATTTGGGCCAATCGGACGGCGACAAAAATCCCGAACGGACCTTATGCGCATCGACCCGGGCCTGCGAGCAAAGCATGCGCTGCACCAGCTGTTCCTTGGACATTTCCAGGCTGAAAACCACCATCCCTTTTTTCAGGTCAACCCCGGCGTGGTCCGCCATAGAGATAGCCAACGCGCTTTTGCCCATAGAAGGACGGCCCGCCACAATAATCAAATCCGATTTTTGCAAGCCCGACGTCATGCGGTCCAGTTCCACATATCCCGTTGGTAATCCCGTGATATATTCTTTGCGCTGATAAAGGTAATCGATCGTCTCGATACTCTGCCGCACCAGGTCCTTGATATGCACCGCTCCCCGCCGCTGTTCCATATCCGCAATTTCAAAGATCAACCGCTCCGCGGTATCCACGATCTCGGTCACATTCGTCTTGGATTCATAGCCTTCGCTGACAATTTGCGTCGCGTTGCGGATCAATTTGCGCAAGATCCCTTTTTCTTTGACGATATGGGCATAATGCTCCACGTTGGCTGAAGTGGGGACAGAATCGATGATCTCCGACAGATACGTCACTCCCCCGACGGCTTCCAGGAGCCCGCGGCTTTTCAGAAGGTCCGAAAGGGTGACCAAATCAACGTTCTTGTGATGATTATAAAGATAGACAACCGTGGAAT
>MHGP01000033.1:0-2573 GCA_001805615.1 Omnitrophica WOR_2 bacterium RIFCSPHIGHO2_02_FULL_48_11 | reverse complement strand
ATAGAACCACACCTCATCGAGGATTTCGATAACCAGACCGATGGCCTCGCTATCGATCATCATGGATCCCAAGACAGATTTCTCAGCTTCGCTATTCTGCGGGGGAACTCTTAATTCTTGATGACCCATAACGTCCGTTCTGCCATGACGAGGTTAATTTTAATTTTTGCTGACGGCGGGAACTAAACTATTTTTTCGTGACCCAAAGCCGGATTTTCGCGGTCACCTCTGAATGCAACTTGATGCTCACGTCATAAATGCCTAATTCGCTGATCGGCTTCTCTAAAACAATAAATTTCTTATCGATCGAGTGGCCTTCCTGCTGAAGGGCATGAGCGATTTCAGGCTCGGTGACGGAACCGTACATTTTTTCCAGGTCATTGACTTCCACCGCGACAGTACAGGAAACCTTGCTTAATTTTTCAGCGAGCTCTTCGGCCTCTTGCTTTACCTTGCGACCCTGTTCCGCTCTTTGCACTTTTTGGCTTTCGATCTTTTTAAGATTGGATGGGGTTGCCAAATACGCCAGCTTTTGGGGAATAAGATAATTCCGCGCAAACCCCGACTTGACCTTGATCACATCGCCGACCTTGCCCACACTTTGCACATCTTGACATAATATAACTTCCATAACTCTCTCCCGTCGTTGTTAATTTTTTAAGCCGTGGCCCGGCCGACAGGCAACAGTCCCAGGAAGCGCGCGTTCTTGATCGCCGCGGTCAATTCCCGCTGTTCTCCTGCCGAAATACCCGTGAACCGCCGCGAAAGAATCTTGCCGCGATCGGTCAGATATCTTTGCAAAAATGATAAATTTTTATAATCGATCTTTTCACCCTTGATGCTGTAAAACCGCGCCGGTTTACCGCCGCCTCTTCTTCTATCGCCACGATCACCGCGATCGCCCCGCTCCCCGCGATCGCCACGATCTCCGCCTGAGCCGGAACGCATCGGTCCGCGCCGTGAAGACGAGCGCTGCCGATCCCCGCGGGGTGCTGAATGTTGATGACGACCTGTTGATCTACCTCTCATTGTAGTTGCCAATTTAAATCCTCCTTTAAAATATTCGATACATCTTTAAATTTGTTATTCATCCCAAGCGACATCTTCCGGACGGATCGTTTCCGTTTCCGGAGATCCGACCAAAGATTCATTTTCCGCACTTTGACTTGAGGCGCCCTGGCCCGCATTGGATTTGAAGGCCCCTAAGAACTGTACTCTCTCGGCACGGACATCAATGGTGCTGCGTTTTTGCCCGTCGCTCGTTTCCCAGCTGCGTGACTGCAAAACCCCTTCCACAAAAATCGGGCTTCCCTTTTGCAGATATTGACTGCAGGCCTCGGCCTGTTTATCCCAGACCGTAACCGTCAAAAAACACACATCCTCTTTGACTTCTCCCGACTTATCGCGGAAACGCCGATTCACCGCCAAACCCAGATTCGTCACCGCGACACCCGCCGGCGTATAACGCAATTCCGGATCCCGTGTTAAGTTCCCGATCAAGAAAACTTTATTTAAACTTGCCATTGTTCCCCCCTTGACCTAAAGAGTTAAAAAATTACTGCGCTGACCTTAACAAAAGAAATCTTAAAACCCGTTCATTAAGTTTTAACGTTTGCCGGATTTTATCAATCGTGAGTGCTGCGCCTTCAAAATTCATCAAATAATATGTCCCGTGCGTGCTTTTCTGCAAAGGGAATGTCAGCTTATGCTTATCCAGCCAGACCTGGCCGTTGATCACTTTTCCCTCGTTTTTGGTAACGATTTCTGTTGCCTCTTTGAAAATGGCATCTTTTTCTTCTTGCGAGATCATCGCATTCACTACAACCATCAGCTCATACTTATTCATCGTCTTTCCTTCTGTTGAATTGATTCATCGCGATGCCGAGTCCTTGGCCTAACCAGGCCTCACAGCATTCGCTAGCCTCTTGAATAAAATCTCCCAGTTTTTTCTTTTCTTCCCGAGAGAACTCTCCCAAAACATAATCCACAACGTCTGCTTTGCGCTTCGCCAACCCGATTCCGAGCCGCAGCCGATTAAAATCTTTCGTCTTTAAATGCTCGACGATCGAAGTTAACCCGTTGTGCCCCCCGGCGCTGCCGCCGGACCTTAACCGCAGTTGACCAAAATTCAGGCTGATATCATCACTGACAACCAAAATTTTATCCAGGTCAATGCCCTGCTTAGCCGTCAATTCTTTGATGGCACGCCCCGAATGATTCACATAAGTCGACGGCAGTAAAAGATAAACATCTTTGCCAAAAATGTTGCCGTGAGCCGTCAACCCCTGACGAATGATATTGGCCGAAAATTTCAATTTGTTTTGCTTGGCTAAATGCGCCACAACAAGAAACCCCAGATTATGACGGGTATATTCATAATCTTTTCCCGGGTTGCCTAAGCCAACAATAAGATATGTTTCGGACAAATCTTAACCTGCCAAAAAGTATTAAAGATCTATGCTGAAACCTGTTACGCTTTCTTTTCTTCCTTTGCGGCCGGCTTAGCCCCAGGTTCTGCTTTCGCCTTTTCGCCTTCTTCCTTCTTCTTTTCCTTGATGACTTCCGGTTCAGCC
>MHGP01000032.1 GCA_001805615.1 Omnitrophica WOR_2 bacterium RIFCSPHIGHO2_02_FULL_48_11 | reverse complement strand
ACGTTGATTGCTTTGTTGCTGCTTTGGCAAAATTAAAGAAGGGAGAACTCGTTACAGCGGATAAAGAGTTTAGAGTTGTTGAGCAAGATATAAAAATTTTTTGGGTGGGATAAAAAATAAGAGAAGGGACTATCAATGGGGCGAGAGGAGATTCTAAGATTGCAAACTGTGGATTTAAGCAAATATGAAGATATTGACCTCGATCGTTTAGCTATATATGCAATAAGTCAATTAGAAAAAATAGGAGCAGAATTATCCTTTGAAAACGCTGTTATGGCTAGTTTTAAATTATTTCCTCAGAAATTTTCATTATTGGGATTTCCTGATTATCCGGATGCAAATCGAGTGATGAAATGTCTTTGGCGCCTTACATCTAAGGTCAAACCATGGCTGAGCGGAAAAATAAAACAGGGATTTGTTGTCACTGAAAGAGGGCGGGCACATATAAAAGAGGTGGAAGATATTTTGAGAGGACAGTATCAGGTTGTGAAAAAGTCACCATCCAAAACAAGAAGGGAAGAATTGCTCCTCAAGGAAGCAATGTCATCTACTGCGTATTTAAAATATATTGAGAAGCAAAATGATTCGATTTCCGAGGGTGATCTTTGCGATATGCTCCAGGGAACGTTAAATTCGGATCGTAAAATGCTGAAAGAGAATTTCTTTTTATTACAAAAGTATGCTCATGAACTTAAGCAGAGAAACCTTTTGGATTTTTTTAATTGGCTGGAACAACGATTCACTCAATTTCTCGACATTGGAACAGAATAGGGGGGTATATCATGGAACAGGGAATAATAGAAGTTGATCCCAGGCATACCGTTCGACGTATAAGAACTGCAATGCAGGGCAATGCGATACGTGCCTTAGTCGAATTAATTACTAATGCCGATGATAGTTACATTAGACTAGAAGAGGGACAAAAAGAAGCAAAAGGACAGATCGATATTGTTTATAAAAAAGACGGCTATTGTGGAATCTTTGCCGTAAGGGATTATGAAGAAGGTATGTCAATTGATGATGTGCGTAATAATTTTAAACGATATGGAGCGGCAACCAGCGGTCTTAAGGCAGGCAAAGGAGTACGCGGCTATTTTGGGCAAGGCGCCAAGGATGCTTTAGCGGGTATGGTAGATGGGCGAATCTGTACTTTTAAGGACAATCAATTTGTGGAATGTAGGATTTTCATTAAAGATGACAAACCTATGTACTCTATTAATGATCCGATACCCGCCAATTCTAAGATAAGAAATGAACATAAAATCGACAGAAATGGGACTATAGCTTATTTTAAAGTGGATCCCCAAAGAACAGCAGGAGTTGTCCCGCGTCTTAACACAGTACAAGGAGAATTGACAAATAATGCTTTTCTTCGAAAGATCATGACTAATCCTTCAAGAAAAGCATTTCTTTTAGACGCTGATACGAATACCGGAGAACCTCGTTTGATACGTTATCAAATGCCCCCCGGTAAGGAGATAATGAAACAAGATTTCTTTATTACTTATGGTAAATATGGAAATTTTCCAATTCATTTTGTTCTTTCTCGCGCTGATAAAGAACTCATGCAGACAGGGGATGATCGTGACGGTGGGTTGCTTTTGGTTGATGGCAAGAATGCGGTTTTAGGTATATCTTTGTTTAAGTACGATAATGAACCTTTGGCGGCCAGATTTTTCGGGGAGATTCGGATCGATCGATTCCGAGAACTATTGGAGAATGAGGAGCCGGTCCTTGATGAAGAAAGAAATGGTCTTGTTGCGCGTCATCCGTTTTGTCAGAAACTTATTGCAGAGATTGAAAGGCGGCTGGAAATTAGCGTTCAAGAAGAAAGGGCCCGTAAACAAAAAGAGGATCAGAATAAGTTTGATCGGGAGGAAACAACTCGTTATAGAAAAGCCTTTTCTATTTTAAATAAGATCGCTGAGGAGGAAGCAGAGGAGATTAAAAATTTAGGACAAGACTTAACCAAAGAGGAGGAGCTCCCTCCAAACGGTTTTTGCTTATACCCCTCTTCTGCTGAGATAACCGTTGGGAAGCGTTATAATTTTGAATTGAGGGCGAATACCAGGGTGGTTAATAGAGGATCAAATGTTAAGATATTGTCTTCTAATCCTAAAATCCGAGTGATTACATCCGAGATTAAGCTGTTGGTCGATGATAGAGGTGAAACAGGAGATGTCTTGCATAAATATATTACTATTGAAGGCCTTGAGCCTAATATCGAGGGTGCTATAACTGCCTCGGTAGGAAATAAGTTGTCCCAGGTTAGAGTACATGTGGTCCCGGAAAAGGAATTTTTATATCAGGAGGGTATGGTTTTTGCGCCTGAGAGTATAACACTGCGACCCAATCAGCCACGAAAAGTTAATTTGCTTGTTTATGTCAAAATGATTGAAGGGGGGAGTGAAGTTAGTATCACATCAGACAATAACACAGTACATGTCTCCAAAGATAAAATTGTGATTAATGATCGCGAAGCTATTAGACAGGTTGTGAAATACGAACTTGAAGTTTGGGGTGATGGGCCTGGACAGGACGCTATCATTACTGCTGAGTTCGGATCATGCGTTGCGCTTTTAGAGATTAGGGTTCGATCAAAAGAAGAGGAGGATGAGAAAAACAGACAGGGTATGTTTAGTGATCCGGATTTTGATATGGAAACAAGAGAACCGCATCAGAGAAGTTCATACAGTAAAACAACAGGCAAGGTTATCATTTTTACCAATTTTGCCTCTGTTAAGCATTATTTGGGAGAGAACTGCCAATATAAAAAGACATTAGTGGGACAGGTTCTTATCGCTGATTTGGTGGGCGAACGGTGCTTTTGGGAAATAGCACAGAAGAAGGTGGATTTGAGCGGCGTACTTATTAATCCGGCAGGACGATTAGATAAAATCCAAAGTGAAGCAAATCAATTATCGAAGAAATATGGGAAAAAAATTCATGAAGCCTTAGTGGACCAAGGTGTTTTGGCTGCACATTTGTCTTCTCGCTGAGAAAGCCGTTTTTTAAAGAGATAGTGGTTAGAAAACAAGAGAATTAAAGTGCTTTGACTATGCCCATCCGAACCCCTCCTAAACATTCCCAATCCTTTAATTCCGTCCCTCGGCAATCTTGGGACTCCGCTCAGAGTAAACCTTTTCTTTCTCCCGAAGTGCGGGTGGTCGAGGCATCCGCCGGTTCCGGCAAAACCTATGCGCTGGCGAAGCGCTATGTGCAGTTGCTTTTGAATCCCAAGCTGCACCTGGAGCACGTTCCGCTGCGCAATATCCTTGCCATCACCTTTACCAATAAAGCCGCGTTCGAGATGAAAGGCCGGATCCTGGAGTTCTTAAAAAAGATCGCGCTGCAAGAAATTTCGCCCGGCGCGGTCGAGGATGTCCTGACTCCCATCGGCGTTGACCCCAAGACCGCCAGTCAAAAGGCGTTTGAGATCATGGAAGCGCTCATCCGCAATTATAATTTTTTTCAAGTCCAGACGATCGATAAATTCATCAACGCGTTGCTTTCGGGCTGCGCGTTCAAGATTGATCTCACCGCCAACTTTCGCATTAAAACCAATTCCGCCGAATATTTGGAGCGCAGCCTCGATGAATTGATCGACCGCGCGCCGCGGGACAAGGCGACGCGTAAGATCTTTGAATATTTTTTGCACCAGTATCTTTATCTGGACAACCGCACCGGCTGGTTCCCGAAAAAAGATATCCTGGCCACCCTGGGAAATCTTTTTATGCAGAATAATCATTACGGGCGGAAATTCCGCGAGAGTCCGTTTGCGCCTGAGGATCTTATCAAGAAGAAGCGCAAGATTCTGGAGCAGATGAAGGAATTGCGCGACATTTTGCCCGAAGGAGCGCATAAAGGTTTTGTAACGAGCTTGGATAAGTTTTTGGTGAACAACGTCATCAGTTTCGATGTCGACACTGTTTCGGATTATTTTGCCCGCGAGGAAGTCCCGGTCAGAAAAGATACGGACGTGCCGCGGAAAGCGGACAATGTGTGGGGGTCTATCCGCAAGAACCTGCAAGAGCTCTGCGCGGCCGAGGCAGCGTCGGTCTTTAATCCTTATATCCAGATTTTTGACCGAGCGATGGATCAGTTCTATGCGTTGACGTCCAAGGATGATGTGCTTTTTTTGGAACAGCTGAACAAACGCGCGGGAGAACTTTTTGACGAAGACCACGTGACCGTTGAGGAACTGTATTACCGCCTGGCCACGCGTTTTCACCATTATCTGATAGATGAATTCCAGGATACCAGCCGCCTGCAGTGGCACAATTTGGAAATGATGGCGGAAGAGGCGCTCTCCACCGGCGGCACGCTTTTTTACGTCGGGGACAAGAAACAGGCGATCTATAGTTTTCGCGGCGGCGATGTGCGGCTTTTTGACGCGATCAAAGAGCGGTTCAGTTCTTTTAACGTTCAGGTGGATTATTTGGCCAATAACTGGCGCAGTCAGAAGGCGATCGTGGAATTCAATAATCATATTTTTGCGGGCGAGAATCTCAAACGTTTCATCGCTTTGAAAGAACAGCATGAGGATGAAAAAAATAGCCGTAAGACGGTGTTTTTCAGCGAGGCGGACCTGCAGGAGGTGGCGGGCATTTTTAGCAATTCGCAGCAGACCCAACAGGCGAAGAATGACAAAGGCTACGTCCGCGTTGAATATATCGATATCGATAAAAAGGAAGAGCGCGATGCGGTTATGCGCACGAAATTGGTGACGCTCGTCAAAGACCTGCGCCGGCGCTTTGCCTACCGCGACATCACCGTCTTGACCCGCGGGAACAAAGAGATCGAACAGCTGACCGCCTGGTTCCTGGAAGAGGGGATCCCGGTCGAGTCCGAGCGCACGTTGAATATTCAGGAAAATAAAATCATCTTAGAGCTCATGGCCCTCCTGAAATTCTTGGACTCGCCCATTAATAACGTGAGTTTTGCGAATTTTATCTTGGGCGATATCTTTGCCGCAGCCACCGGGCTTAAAACGGAAGAGCTGCATCATTTTGTTTTTAGTCTGCGGGAGCGGCTGCGCAATGAAAAAGATCTGTACCTTTACACCGAGTTCCGCCGGCAGCATGCGGAACTTTGGGATAATCTTTTGGACGGATTCTTTAAGAATGTCGGCCTGTATCCGCTTTATGAACTGGTGATCAGTGTTTATAACAAATTTGCCTGCCTGCAGAATTTTCCCGGATCCCAGGGGTTCTTTATGCATTTTCTGGAATTGATCAAGAAACACGAAGAGGACCATAACGATATTGAATCCTTTTTGAAGCATTTTGAAAATTTAAGCGGGGATGATCTGTACGTGCATATTGCCGACAGCGACGCGCTCAAGCTGTTCACGATCCACAAATCCAAGGGATTGGAATTTCCGGTCGTGATCCTGCCGTTTCTGGGTATGGATATTCAGGTGGGGATGAGCAGCGAGAACCAGCAGTCCTATGTGCTGCGGGAAGACCGCGAGGCGATGGAACTGTTGCGTTTAAAAGAAAAATATTATCTGTTTTCCGATGAGCTTTATCAACTCCGCCGCCAGGAATATAAAAAGGCGTTCTTATCGGAATTGAACAACGTTTATGTGGCGCTGACCCGACCGCAGTATGAATTGTACGCGTTTATTCCCAAAAAGGTGGGCCAAGCGCTGAATGTCGTGAAATTTTTGATCCCGGAAGAAATTTACGAACAGGGCGCTCCGGCAACGTATGACCAGCCTGCGGCCAAGGGCGTCTCGATCGTCGAGCTCGGCCCGGCCCAATATCATGACTGGATCGATTATCTTAAGGATGAATTTTTGGAGCACGAGAATCTGCTCAACCGCGGGCAAAGACAGCGCGGGGAGGTGCTGCATTTTATTCTTTCGAAGATCGGGAATCTGCTGGCCGCAGATAAAAAGGAAGAAATGCAAAATGCCGTGCAGGCCGCGAGAAGCAAATTTCCCAACATCAAAGATCTTTCGGAATACCTGCGGATAGTCACGGACGCGTTGAGCGCGCAGAATTTGCATCCGTTTTTTTATATTCAAGAGGGCGAAGTCCACACCGAACAGGACATCGTCAATGCCCAGGGCCACACCAAACGTTTGGACCGGCTGATCGTCAAAAAAGATGAAGTGTGGGTGGTGGATTATAAACCGTCGCCCGACGCGCAAGGACGCTATCAAGCGCAGGTCCGGGAATATATGGCATTGCTGGCCGAGATCTATCCGAAAAAGAAAATCTGCGGGTATTTGGTGTATTTGGATGAATTGGAAATAGAGAGAATTACGTAAATCGGTTATGGTTACGAAGCCCGTTTCGGCGTTCGGCTACGTACAACGTGACCGCACAACGATACGAACTTCGTAACCGTTGCCGTAAACCCAATCAATATGAACAATGTCATTACTTATCCTTTTACCGAAAGTTTCCTTGATAACCTCATCGATTATATCGAGGAAAATTTTGTCAAAAAAGGCAAAGACCTAAGCCGCGTGGCGGTTGTCTTCGGCGGGAAGCGGCCGACGCTGTTTTTAAAACGTGAACTTGCCAAGCGGCTGGGGAAGGGTTTTTATTCTCCCAAGTTTTTTTCCATTGATGAATTCATTACGTACACGCTGAATAAAAAAGAATCTTTTCAGCCGGGCCAGGACATGGATAGCTGTTATTTGCTTTATAAATTGGCCCGGGAACATACGCCGCAGATCTTGAAGGGGCGTGAAACCTTTGCGCAATTCTTACCCTGGACGCGGGAGATTCTGTCGTTTATCGATCAGCTCGACTTGGAAAATATCGCGGATAAAACTTTGGAGAATATTGAAGCCAACGCCGAGATCGGCTACGCGGTCCCGGCAGATATCAATCGGCTTCTGGAAAATATTGTCGTGCTGCGCCGGGCGTATCATCGCGCGCTTCATGAGCAGAAAATATTTTCGCGCGGTTTGCAGTATCTGCGCGCCGGCCAGGTCGTGGCGGAGGCGGAGTTCGCGGAGTTTGAGCAGATCTTGTTTTGCAACTTTTTTTATTTTAACCGTTCCGAAGAGGCGGTGGTCAAAAATCTCTACGAACGCAATAAAGCCACTTTGATCTTTCAGGGGGATGAACGCCGCTGGCCGGTCTTTAAGCGTATCTCGCGGAATTTCGGCGCGGCGATCGAAGAGGGCAAGGAGCCGCTGACGCCCCAATTTGATCTAAAACTTTACGCCGGGTTTGATACCCATTCGCAGGTGGGGCTGGTGCGGGAAATTTTGCAGAAGATCAAAAAGCAGGCGCCGCAGGAATTGAGCCAGACCGTGATCGTGGTGCCTGACCCGGACCACATTATCCCGCTTCTCTCCGAAGTCACCCAGGTCGCGCAGGATTTCAATATTTCCATGGGCTATCCGCTCAAGCGCAGCAGCCTTTACACGCTTTTTGAATTTATTTTTCAGTCGCAGGCCTCGCGAAAGTCCGTCCAATCCGCTGACGGATTGGACGAGATCTCGCCCAATAATAGAAATTCTGGGCGGAAGCACCGTTACTATGCCAAAGATTATTTGAAAACGATCAGCCACCCGTTCATAAAAAATTTAAAATTGAGCAGCGACCCGACGGTCACGCGTATCTTGGTCCATAAGATCGAGGAGATCCTGACCGGCAAGGTGAAAACCTCGCTCTCCGGCAGTTTATTTTTTGAATTGGAAGATGTGGAAAGCCTCGATGAATTGTACATGCTGACCCAGGAAATGCTCGATCGCCTGGGGCTTAAAGCGGAACGCGCCGAGCTTTTGGCCATCGTGGAAAATATCCATGCGCTTTGCTTTGAGGAATGGGAACGGGTCTCGACCTTTAAGGACCTGGGTAATATTTTGGAACGTTTCCTGGATATTTTGACGCACAAAAGTTTTATGCACAATTATCCGTTGAATTTGAATATCGCGACCAAGATGTATGAGATCAAGGATGAATTTGTGCAGGCGGCGTTCAATGAAGAAAAATTTCCGCAGGAGGATCTTTTTAGGATCTTTGACAGTAAAGTCAGCCGGGAAATCGTGGCGTTTATGGGATCACCTTTAAAGGGATTGCAGATCTTGGGACTTTTTGAAACGCGCTCGCTCAATTTTACCAACGTGATCATGCTGGATGTCAACGAAGGCGTCTTGCCGCGGCTGCAGATCTATGAGCCGCTCATCCCGCGCGAGGTGATGATCAGTCTCAACCTTGACCGCCTGGAATTGGAAGAAGAGATCCAGCGGTATCAGTTCATGCGGCTGATCTCCTCGGCGAGAAATGTGCATTTGGTTTATCAGGAAAGTAAAGAGAAAGAGAAGAGCCGTTTTGTCGAAGAGCTTATTTGGGAGCGCCAGAAAAAGTTGGGAAAGGTCGAGGCGATCGCCGTGACCCGGGCGAATTTTGCGGTCAAGGTCGCGCCGCAGAAACTTGCCGTTAAGAAAACGCCGCAGATGGTCGCCGCGCTGCGCCGTCACACCTTTTCCGCCTCGAGCGTAAACAAGTACTTAGAAAATCCTATGGAGTTCTACTACAATTATGTACTCGGCTTAAGAGAAGAAGATGATCTCCTCGATGAGCCGGAGGCACGGCAGGTGGGAACGTTCATTCATGAATTGTTGGAACATTGCTACCGGCCGTTCTTGAACAAAAAACCCGAGGTCAATGCCAAATTCCGTGAATATTTTTCCCGCGCGTTCGAAAAAAAGTTTGCCGACACCTTTGAGCGGACCATGAAGTCGGATTCCTTTTTATTAAAATCCGTTCTGGCCGACCGGCTCAAACGGTTTCTGGACAATGAGGAATTTAACGAGGAGCGCCAGGTCGAAAAAATTTTGTATCTCGAGCACCGTTTTGAAGAAACGATCGAACTTTCGTGCGGTCCTATCCGTTTCAATTATGTTGTGGACCGGGTGGATCAACTGCCGGACGGTACGGTCATGGTCGTGGATTACAAGACCGGTTCGATCGATCAAATGCCCAGATCGCTGGAGCAGGTCGCGGCCTTAAAATTGTCCCGCGAGTCGATCCGCGATACGGTCAAATCTTTCCAATTACCGCTGTATTTTCATTATCTCGACAAACAATTCCCAAAGCAGCCGATCAATGCCGCGTTGTACAATTTGCGCGCTTTGGAGATAAAACCGTTCCTGAATCCGCAGCTGCTGCAAAAAAGGCAGGAAGTCAATGGTGTTTTTTTGCGGGCGCTGGGGTTTGTGGTGGAGGAAATCCTCGATCAGGAGATTCCCTTCATTGAAGACCCACAACACTGATTGACTATCCAACCCTTTTGTGCTATTTTAGCCCAATGATTTCTGCAAGAATTTCCGAAATTCAGGGCAAAATCTCCTCTGTTTGCAAGCGGTTAGGACGGAATCCCAGCGAAATCATCCTCATCGGTGTGACCAAGTTCGCGCCGACCGAAAAGATAAAAGCCGCTATTCAGGCGGGGATCACTCATATTGCCGAGAACAAGGTTCAGGAAGCTCAAAAGAAGTTTCCGGAATTGAAGAAGAAATATCCTCAGATCACCTGCCATTTGATCGGACACCTGCAGACGAATAAGGTTAAAGATACTTTAAAGGTGTGCGATTTGATCCAATCGGTGGACAGTCTGAAGCTCGCGCAGGAGATCGACAAACAGGCGGAAAAATTGGGCCGTGCCGCGGATATTTTGGTGCAGGTGAAGACTTCGGGAGAAGAACAAAAATTTGGAACAGACCCAGCCGAGGCCTTGGCGCTGGTGGCAGAGATCGCAAAATTAAAGCGGATCAGGATCTTAGGTCTGATGACCATGGCACCGTTTGTCGACGATAAAAATATCGTCCGGGCCTGTTTTAAACAATTGCGCGAGATCCGCGACGCAGCAGCCAAAAAATTTCAAGGCTTACCGAATGTAAAGATGCAATATTTGTCTATGGGGATGACCGAAGATTTTGAGATCGCCCTCGAAGAAGGGTCGAATATGATACGCATCGGACGGGCGATATTTGCATGAAAAAATGTCACCAAGTCACAGGGTCACTAGGTCACCAGTGGTTTTAAATTTTTTCGGGTGACGTTGTGACGTGTGACATTGTGACTTTAAAAAAATATGACTACTATCTCTATCATAGGCGGCGGAAACATGGGGACCGCGATCCTGGAGCGCGTTCGCAAGAATTTTAAGGTTCTTGTCTGCGAACAAAATCCGCAGCGGGCCAATTATCTGCGCCGTACATACAAGATTACTCCTGCCGACTTTGGGAGCGCGCTTAAAAAAAGCGATATCGTGATCGTCGCGGTTAAACCGCAGGATATCGAGGGCGTCCTGGAGTGCATGAGTGCCTTGGTCCGAAAGAAGCTGGTCATCTCGATCGCGGCCGGCATTACGACGTCTTATATAGAGAAGAGGCTGGGAAATGGGACTAAGGTCATCCGGACTATGCCCAATCTTAACGCGCAGATCGGACAAGGTGTGACCGCTATCTGTAAGGGAAAGTATGCGGCACCGGCGGATGTTCGGCTGGCGCGTGATATTTTTAATAAGATCGGAACAACCGTTATCGTTCAAGAAAAAAATATGGATGCGGTTACGGCCATCTCCGGCAGCGGCCCGGCCTATGTTTTTCTTTTTGAAGAAAGCCTACAAAAGGCTGCCGAGTCCTTGGGTCTGGATAAAGCGACCGCCAAAATATTGTCTTACGGCACGCTCCTGGGCAGTGTTTTTCACTTGCTAGGATCTAAGGATGATGCACAAACACTTCGTGCGAAAGTGACTTCTAAAGGCGGAACAACCGAAGCAGCCATGAAAGTTTTTTTTGCTAAAAAATTTCAGAATATCATCAAAGAAGCGGCCATGGCTGCAAAGAAAAGAGCCGGAAAACTTTCCAAGAAATAAAAGGAGATCCTGTCATGCCTAAAGTCGGGATTATCGGCGGTAGCGGCTTGTATCAGATTGAAGGAATTGAGAAGGTGGAAGAGATTTCGATCCTGACCCCTTTTGGTGTCCCTTCGGGGAATTATATCCAAGGAAAAATTTCGGGGATTGATGTTGTTTTTCTGCCGCGGCATGGCAAAGGGCACAAGATTTCACCGACGGAGATCAATTACCGCGCGAATATTTTTGGCATGAAAAAATTAGGCGTGGATGCGATCCTCTCGGTTTCCGCCTGCGGGAGTTTGAAAGAAGAATTGAAACCGATGGATTTTGTGGTGCCGGATCAATTTGTCGACCGCACCAATCATGCCCGCGAATCAACATTTTTTGGCGGCGGGCTTGTCGCGCATGTGGCGTTTGCCGATCCGGTCTCTCCGGAACTGCAAAAGATCCTGGTGGAAGCGGCAAAGAAAGCCGGGGTCACGGTGCATAACGGCGGAACGTACATCAATATGGAAGGCCCGCAGTTCTCAACGAAGGCTGAGTCCAATCTGTACCGCAGCTGGGGGATGGATATTATCGGCATGACGAATATTGTGGAGGCCAAGTTGGCGCGGGAGGCGGAGATTTCATACGCCACGCTGGCGGCAGTCACTGATTACGATTGCTGGCATCCGAGCCATGATTCCGTCACCCTGGAGATGATCATTGCCAATTTGAATCAGAACATCGAGAATGCCAAAAAGATTTTGAAATTAGCCATTCCGGAAATCGGCAAGTTAAAAAGTTTTAGCGCGCAAGGGGCACTGCAGTTCGCGCTCATTACCGATCCTAAAGCGATCCCGGAACAGAAGAAAAAAGAATTAGAAATTTTGATCGGGAAATATATTAAATAAGTCACTAAGTCATCAGTCACCAAGTCACAAGTGTAAACTTGAAACGACTGGTGACCGGGTGACTGGGTGACCTGGTGACGTTGTTCATGGATTATCAAAAAACCATCAATTTACCTCAGACGGATTTTTCGATGAAGGCGGGTTTGGCTGAAAAAGAACCTGCCCTGCTCAAACATTGGGAAACCGCCGGGCTTTATCCCGCCATCCGCGCCAAATCCAAAGGGAAAAAACAATTCTTGCTGCACGACGGCCCGCCGTACGCCAACGGCAACATTCACATCGGCCATGCCCTCAATAAAATTTTGAAAGACGTCATTGTTAAGATGAAAACCATGCAGGGATTCGACAGTTATTATGTTCCCGGCTGGGATTGCCACGGTCTGCCGATCGAGCACCAGCTTTTTAAGGAATTGAAAAAACATAAGACCGAAGTCGACACGGTGGATTTTCGCAAGAAGGCCCACGACTACGCGATGCAGTACGTGGGGATCCAGCGTGAAGAATTTAAACGCCTCGGGGTGTTCGGCGATTGGGAGCATCCGTATTTAACGCTCGCGCCGGATTATGAATATTGGATCCTAAAATCTTTTGCCGAGTTGACCAAGAAAGGTTATGTCTACCGCGGGCTCAAGCCGGTCAACTGGTGCCCGAATTGCGAGACCGCACTTGCCGAGGCGGAAGTGGAATACGAAGATCACACGTCTCCGTCGGTGTATGTGAAATTCAAAGTCAATAATCCGCAGGCCATCAAGGGCTTGCCTTCGGGCAAAGATGTTTATCTTTTGATCTGGACCACGACTCCCTGGACCCTTTTGGCGAATGTGGCAGTGGCGGTGCATCCGGATTATGATTATAGGTTGGTGGATATCGGGCGTGAAATTTTAATTATAGAGGGTTCTCTGGTAGAAAAAGTTTTAGCCAAAGGCACGGTCACGGATTATAAAGTTATTGCGGGATTTAAGGGGAATGAGTTAAAAAATATAAATTATACTTCTCCATTTAGCATGATGGGAAGCTATCGAGTGATCACGGTTGATTATGTTACCAAAGAAGACGGTACGGGATTGGTCCACACCGCACCGGGACATGGGCAGGATGATTTTAAGGCCGGTCTAGCAAACAGTTTGCCTATCAGAATGCCGGTTAATGACCGTGGAATATTTACCGATCAGGCTGGCGAATTTGCCGGTCAGCATGTTTTCAAAGCTAATGAAAAGATTATTGAGAATTTACAAGCGCGCGGAACTCTTTTCTATAGTGAAAATATTACTCACTCCTATCCGCATTGCTGGCGCTGCAAGAAGCCGATCATCTTTCGTGCCACCAAACAGTGGTTTTTAAATATTGACCATGATCATTTGCGTAACAAGTTGCAGGAAATTATCAAGCGCGATGTGCAGTGGATCCCGGAAGCCGGTCAAGAACGGATCGCCGCGATGGTGAGTTTGCGTCCAGACTGGTGTTTGTCGCGTCAGCGGCATTGGGGCGTGCCGATCCCGGCGCTGGCCTGTCAGGGTTGTAACGGCGAGCCCAAACTTTTTGTTTCGGTGATCGAACATTTTGCCGAGATCGTGAAAAAAGAGGGAAGCGACGCGTGGTTTGCCAAAGATGTTAAAGATATTCTTCCCAAAGGATTTGTTTGTCCCGATTGCAAGCAAGCCAATTTTGAAAAGACTCATGACATTCTAGATGTTTGGTTCGATTCCGGGGTGAGTCATCAGGCCGTGGTGAAAGCAATGCTGAAAAAAGACCTTCCCATTGAAATGTATCTGGAAGGATCGGACCAGCACCGCGGCTGGTTTCAGTCTTCGATTATTCCGGCAGTGGCGCTGGAAGGGAAGGCGCCTTTTAAAAGTGTTTTAACGCATGGATTTGTCGTCGATGGCCAGGGCCGCAAGATGTCCAAGTCGTTGGGCAACGTCGTGGCTCCGCAGGATGTGATCAAAACCAGCGGCGCGGATATTTTACGTCTGTGGGTCGCGGCCAGCAATTACAATGATGATGTACGGGTCTCCAAAGAGATCCTGGATCGCATGATCGACTCTTACCGCAAGATCCGCAACACTGCGCGCTACCTCTTGGGCAATCTCCACGACTTTGATCCTGACCAGGATCAGGCCGCGTACGGTCAAATGCTCGACATAGACCGCTGGGCCTTGCAGCGTTTGGCCGCACTTTTACAGACGGTGCAGGACGCTTACAACGCTTATGAATTTGATAAGGTGTACCGTTCGATTTATGCGTTCTGTAACGAAGACATGTCCAGTTTTTACCTTGACATCCTAAAAGATCGGCTGTATACTTCACCAACTAAATCCAAAGAAAGACGCTCTGCACAGACGGTTCTTTATCATATCCTAAATAATTTAGTGAGAATCACCGCTCCGGTCCTTACCTTTACGGCAGAAGAGATATTTACCATGATGCCCAAGGATCGCGAGAGTCGTGCGGCAGCCAGCGTGCATGTTTTGGAATGGTTGAAGGTCCCGGGAGAATGGATCAATCCTAGAATTGAAGATCAATTCAAGCTTTTGTCTGAGTTGCGTCCCTTTGTATCGAAGGCCTTGGAAAATAAACGTCAGGAAGGGAAGATTGGGAGCTCTTTGGAAGCCAAAATTGTTTTTAAGACCGCCAGTGACCGGGATTTAAAATATTTAAAAGATTTTGAGAAAGATTTGCCTGCGGTATTTATTGTTTCGCAAGTGGCAGTGGTTGAGGTTAAGGCGGTTCAGAATGCGTTGAGCGAGAATTTTTCTAAAACAGAAGTTCAGATCGAACGCGCCGAAGGCGAGAAATGCCAGCGGTGCTGGAATTACCGCATCCTAGGTTTCGATCCGGATCACCCCAGTTTATGTGATCGATGTGCGTCGGTGGTGAAGGAATTTATAAAGGTCTAAAAGTCACAATGTCACAAAGTCACAAGTTGTTTCCAAGTTTTTAGTTTTTACATGTGACCGTGTGACGTGTGACCTTGTAATTTTAGTAAAGGAGACAACAGCGTCATGCCAGATAAGAAAATGGATAAGAAACAGCTCGAAGGTTACCGCAAATTGATCCTTAAAATGAAGGAGAATATCCTTCATGATATTAAAAATATGACTTCCGCCGAATCCGGTTCGGCGAAGGATTCTTCGGTGGATGTCTCCAGTCATGCCCTGCATATGGCGGACGTGGCCACCGATATGTATGACCGCGAATTTAATCTCGGACTTGCTTCCAATGATCGTGAATTGCTCAGCCGTCTCGAGGCAGCCTTAAAGCGCATTCACGACAAACATTACGGCCATTGCACGGGATGCAAAAAATCTATCCCGGCGGCACGCCTGAAAGCCATCCCCTACACAGAATACTGCCTGAAATGTCAGGAAAAAATGGAAAACGGAGGCGGAAGAAGAATATAAATTTCTTCCGTATCATTCCATGAGAGGTCTTAGCCGATCTCACGTCGACATTTTTCTTTCCCTCTTCACCGTCGCCACCATTGTTTTGGCGGACCGTGTCACCAAGATTTTCTTTTCTGATTTGCTTTCTCTGGGAGAAAGCCTTCCTCTCATTCGCAATGTCATCCATATGACCCTGGTACACAATACCGGTATCGCGTTCGGTTTGTTCAAAAATCACGGGATCGTGTTTATCATTATCCCGATTATCGCGGTGATCCTTTTGGTTTTCAATATTTTTTATTACCGCAACAATAAAGAATTGAGTCGGCTGTATATCGGCGGTTTTTCCCTGATCCTGGGGGGAGCTATCGGAAATCTTATCGACCGGATCGCGTATGGCTATGTGATCGATTTTATTGATCTGCGTGTCTGGCCGGTTTTTAACATCGCCGACAGCGCCATCACGGTCGGGGCGTGTATCATCGCGGTGAAATGTCTCAGATTGTCAGCGAAATAAAATCATGTTTCCCATTATTTTAAAAATAGGGCCCGTCACAATTTATTCGTATGGCCTGATGATGGCCGTTGCGGTCATGGTCTGTGTGTTCCTTTTGAGCCGCGATGCACGGTCGCTGGGGATCTCCTCGGAGAAGATCTTTGATTTTGTTTTTTGGGTTGTGCTGAGTGGGATCGCCGGGGCGCGGTTATTTTTTATTCTGCTGAATCTTGATTATTTTGTCCGTGATCCTTTGGAAATCGTGATGCTGCAAAAGGGAGGGTTGGCGTGGCAGGGCAGTCTCATCGCCGGAACGGTCGCGGCGCTGGTCTATATCAGAAAACAAAAGTTGCCGCTGGCGCCCTTTTTGGACATCATCGCCCCGTATGTGGCCTTGGGTCAGGCCATCGGCCGGCTGGGGTGTTTTTTAAACGGATGCTGTTATGGAAAACCTTTGGCCTGGGGAATATATTTTCCGGTCCATCAGGCCAGTCTGCACCCGACCCAGTTGTATGATGCGCTGGGACTGGTGTTAATATTTTTTGTCTTAAAGAAATATCAGCGGCTCAATAAAATTTCCGGCCGCGTTTTTATTTTGTATTTAATTTTGGCCTCGCTGCAGCGCTTTATGATCGAATTCTTTCGCGCCGATCACCAGATATTATTTTTTGGTTTAAGCATTTTTCAATTGATCTGTTTGTCCGTCTTGCTGGTCGCCCTCTATGCCAACGCATGTCTTAAAAGTCGATCCTGATCACAGCCAATTGCGCCTGGATGTCTATCTGGCGCAAAATCTTTCCGATGTGCCGTCCCGCACCTTTGTGAAACGGTTGATCGAGGCCGGTCAGGTCAGCATCAATAAAAAAACCGCCAAGGCCAACCAGAAGGTCGTCTCCGGCGATGCAGTGGTGGTGGAGTTGTCGGCCCTGCCGCAGGATGAGAACATTGCCCCGGAAAACATTCCTTTAGATATCGTTTATGAGGACGAAAACCTTTTGCTTGTCAACAAACCGTCGGGATTGCTGGTGCATCCGGTCAACGCGCAGAATACGTCGGGAACCCTGGTGAACGCCTTGCTGCATCACTGCAAGACCCTTTCCAGCGTCAACGCAGAAACGCGTCCCGGGATCGTGCACCGCCTGGACCGCGAGACGTCGGGATTGCTGCTGGTCGCCAAAGATAATAAAACTCACACCAAGCTCGCCAAACAATTTGAGCGGCATGAGATCAAGAAGCAGTACCTAGCCCTGGTCGAAGGCAAGGTGGAGTTTGACGAGGGGGTGGTGGATGCTGCTTTGGGCAAGCATCCGCGCTACTATGACCGTAAAAAAATTTCTTTTGATGACGCAGCGAAAGAGGCCACCACATTTTATAAAGTGAAGCGGCGGTTTAAGAATAAAACGCTTGTGGCTTTATTCCCGCAGACCGGCCGGACGCATCAGCTGCGCGTTCACATGGCCCATTTGGGACACCCCATCCTCGGGGATGACAAGTACGGTAAGAAAGATTCTTTCCCCCGCCTGGCCTTGCACGCGCAGGGGATCGGTTTTGTCCATCCGCACAGCAACCAATATATGGAATTTCTGGTGAAGCCGCCGCAGGAATTCTTACAGCTTGATTAAAGGCAAAATTCTTGTGAGAAATCTTTACTTCAAGTGTTTTTCTTTTATAATATTACCGGTGCTTTATTAATCCCCGAACTCAAAGAAATTTTGAGGAGAGCAATTCATGAATAAAGTTGGAAAAGTTTTAACTGTTTTCTTGGTCATTTTTACCGTTCTCTTGGTTTCCTTAACCGCAATATCGATGTTTTTCTTTCAAAAAGAATTGGAACGGCGCAAAGCGGCCGAAGAACTTCTCGAGCAGATTAAAGGACGGGAGGTAAAATTAGACGGCGAACTCACCGAAGCCAAAAAACAAGTCGAACTCCTGACCCAGAAAAATAAAGAAGCGGATGATAAGATCAATGGTCTGCTGGACGATCTTGAGTTGGAACAGGGCTTGCGCGAAGCAATGAAAAAAGAAGGCGAATCGCTCAAGGACCAGTTGACGGCCGAAACCCAGTCCAAAGAACAAGTCCGTCAAGAATTGAATCAAAAGCTGGAAGAATCGCAAAAACGGATCGAAGAATTGCAAGCGCAGCTGACCCAAGAGGCCACGCGCAGCAAAGATCTCGAGGCGGCCGGTCAACAATTGCAGGAAAAGGTCAATCAGCTGGAGTCCGAAAAAAGCAATCAACCATCCGGAAAAGCGGTGCAGTTAGAAAAAATTGTGGTGGCTCCGGGCAGTAAAGAGGGAAAAGTTTTGACCGTGGATGCGGACAATGATTTTGTGATTATCAGTTTGGGCGAAAAAGATGGTCTGACCGCCGGCAGCGTGATGTCGATTTATCGAGGAGAAAGTTATTTAGGAGATGTAAAACTTACCCGCGTGCAACCAGAAATGTCTGCCGCTGATTTTATCCCCCCGCTCTCCAGCAATACTGTTAATAAAAACGATCGGGTTCTTACCAAACAATGATCCTTACCGTGAAACCTGTCCGTTCCTTAAAAGGACAGGCACAACTGCCGTCTTCCAAATCCTATACGATTCGGGCTTTTCTCGTCGCGTCCTGCGGCGGGGAATCCACCCTCATTAATCCCTCGGACTGTGATGATGCAAAAATTTCGATGAACATTGCCAAATGTCTGGGGGCGGAGATCCGTTACCGGAAAGGCAATGTGTGGTATGTCAAAAGCAAAGGACAGAAGCCCCAAACTTCGGTGATGAGTGTCGGGGAATCAGGAACAGTTCTGCGGCTCTTGCTGCCGATGCTGGCGCGGCATCCTAATTATTTTTTGGTGCAGGGAGAAGGGAATCTGGCCGGCCGGCCGAACACGCATTTGGTGAAAACTTTACGCAATATGGGGGTCGCGATCCAGGGGACGGCGCCGCAGGATAGTATTCCGTTGAACCTGAAAGGCGGCACGCTCAAAGGCGGCAGGCTGGAGATCGACGGAAGCCTGAGTTCGCAATTTATTTCGGCGCTTTTGATTACCTGTCCTCAACTCACCGAAAATACGCAGCTGGTCATTACCGGCGATAAAATCGTTTCGGCGGATTATGTGGTCATGACCGAGCAGGTGCTGAAACTGGCCGGCATCCAAATTCAGCGTCTCTCGGACCGGGAATTTAAAATTTCCGGAAATCAGCAGTTCAAGGGATTGAAAGAGTTTGCTATTCCCGCGGATTACGGGTTGGCGGCGTTTCTTATGGCGGCAGCAGCGCTGGTTAAATCGGATATCGTTTTGTCCGGAAATCTCGACGATCGTTTTGTCCAGGCGGACGGTGCTATCTTAGACCTTTTAGCGGCCATGGGCGTAAAATTTACCAAGACAAGCCAGGCGATTAAAATGCAGGGGCCGTTTGTTTTAAAAGGCGGCAATTTTTCGCTGAAGAATTGTCCTGACCTTGTGCCGATCGTCGCGGTTTTGGCCTTATTCGCTGAAGGGAAAACCCGTCTGTACGATATTGCGCATGCCCGCGCCAAAGAATCGGACCGTATCAGTGATTTGCGAAAGGAATTGCTTAAGGTAGGGGCACGTATCACGGAGGGCGACAACGAATTGGTGATTGACCCTCAGCCGGTTTATAAAAAAAACATCCGTTTGAACCCGCACCATGATCACCGCTTAGCCATGGCCTTCAGTGTTTTAGGCGTAAGAATCGGGGCTATCGTTGAGGATATTGAGTGTACCCGTAAATCCTATCCGCGTTTTGTGCGTGATTTGAAGAAAATCGGCGGGAAAATGAAAAAAAGCTAAATAGGGTTTGACACTTTTTACCTTTTTATATATTATAAGTTGATTCATTTGAAAGACTTATAAAAAAATTTAACTGATCGGGGATTTTCAATGTTCCAAAGAGTAATCAAGTTCATCAAAAAAATCATCAATTACATTCTGGGATTATTTTCCAACGATATCGGTATTGATTTGGGAACGGCCACGACCCTGGTTTATGTCAAGGGGGAGGGGGTTGTCCTTTGCGAGCCTTCGGTCGTTGCGATCGAAAAAGACACCAACCGCGTGGTTGCCGTTGGGGATGAAGCGAAAAAGATGTTAGGCCGTACGCCGGGCAACATTATTGCCACCCGTCCGATGAAGGATGGTGTCATCTCCGACTTTGAGATCACGGAAGCCATGTTGAAATATTTTATCAAGAAAGTGCACAAGCGGCGTGTCTTGGTCCGTCCGGCCATGGTCATCGCCATTCCTTGCGGGATCACCGCGGTCGAAAAACGTGCGGTCAGAGATTCTGCGGAACGGGCGGGCGCGCGCAGCGTAGAGTTGATTGAAGAACCCAAGGCTGCTGCCGTTGGGGTCGGCCTGCCGGTTGAAGAAGCGGCGGGCAATATGATCATCGATATCGGAGGCGGTACGACGGATTTTGCGGTGATTTCTTTGGGAGGTTTGGTGTATTCAAAATCTTTGCGCATTGCCGGCGATGAAATGGATGAGGCGGCCATTGATTATATGAAAAAAACGTATAACTTGATGATCGGCGAGCGCACCGCCGAGGATATTAAGATCCGTATCGGATCCGCTTATCCTCTGGATGAAGAATTGACCATGGATGTGCGCGGCCGCGATCTGATTTCCGGACTGCCCAAAACGATTTCGATCACCTCTATTGAGATCCGGGAAGCCTTGCAGGGCCCCATTCAGGCGATCGTGGATGGCGCTAAAATGACCTTGGAAAACACCCCGCCCGAATTAGCCGCGGACTTGATCGACCGGGGCATCGTGATGGCCGGGGGCGGGTCATTGCTGCGCGGTTTGGATAAGCGCATCGCGGAAGAGACCGGACTTCCGGTCCATGTGGCTGATGATCCTTTGACAGCGGTGGTTTTGGGAACCGGCCAAACATTGAACATGCCAGCCAGTTTACGACGACGCTTGGTCGTTTCAACGAAATTAGACTTCTAACCTAAATTCAGTTACCTTTGAAATCGTGTGTCCAAAAGATATTTCAAGTCATTAATTTACCTCGCCGTTTTTATCATCCCTTTCTTATTTCTTTTTTTACACGCTTCGACGTTTAGTCCTGTCAAATTCAAAGTTGCTGAGCTCGTTTCGCTGCCAGCTCAAATCATCTCTTTTCCCGTCCGAGAATTAAAAAAGCTCCTTTATTATCACCGCACGTTCGCGGAATATGTCCGCCTGAGCAAAGAGGTGAATATCCTCAAGACGCGTCTGGTCGGACTGGAAGAGGTGGTGCGGGAAAATAGCCGCTTGGAGCAATTGCTGCGCTTTAAGAGGAATTTAATTTATGCGTCGGTTCCCGCCAATGTGATCGGACGCGATCCGGCCAATTGGAATTCTTCCATGATTGTTGACCGCGGAACAAAAGACGGGGTATCGGTCGGCATGCCGGTGGTGAGCGCCGCCGGGGTGGTGGGGCGTGTCGCTGAGGTGAGTCCTTCCATGAGCCGGGTGATCCTTTTAACCGACCCGCAGTTCAGCGTCGCTGCCTTGGTGCAGAGCCCGCGGGAGAGCGGCTTGATTTCCGGGTCGCTGCAAGGCATCTGCCGTTTGCGGTATGTCTCTTCCGAGGCGAGTATTCAGATCGGAGATGAAGTGATCACCTCCAAACTCAGCACTTCTTTTCCGGAAGGTTTGCTGATCGGGAAAATCATCGGGATTAAAGGCACCGCCGACAATCCGGCCATGGAGTATGTGGTGCAGCCGGCAGTTTCTCTTTCCAAGATAGAAGAGGTTTTGATCATACAGAAATAGAATTCGGGATTTTTTAAAAAATATCATGCGTAAAATTTTTTTTATCATCGTGTTATCGTTTTTGGCCATTGTCAGCGAGTTTGTCCTTTTTAATTTCTTCGGTTCGTGGCTCAAACCCAATTTCGCTATTATCTTGATCGCTTTTTTTAATCTCGCTTGGGGGATCCGCTATGGGATCATCGCGGCTTTGGTCTGCGGAGTTCTGAAAGACAGTCTCAGCGCGAGTTTTTTTGGCCTCAATGTTTTTTCTTTTATTGTTTCGGTTTACCTGGTCACCTTTATCCGTCGGTATTTTTATTATTTAGGGACCCGTTCTTCGCGGGCAAGAATCATTTTTATGGTTTGCGTGGTGAATGTTCTGGTGCAATACATCATTCATGTGGCGTTGAGTACGGCTGATTTTTGGCCGATGGTCAAGTCGATCCTTTTGCCGGAAGTGGTCGCTACGATGCTGGTCTGTTCCTATCTTCTGAAATATTTAAAAAATTGGGCCGTGCAATTCCATTCCTAAGAAAATCCTATGCGCATTAAGATCCTGCAGATTATCATGAATGTTCTTTTGGCGGTGATCGTCGTGGACCTGGTCTATTCTCAGGTGATCCGCGGGCCGTATTACTACCGTTTAAGCACCAATAACCGCATCCGGGTAGTTCCGCTGGAGGGCAAGCGGGGCCGTATCCTCGACCGCCATGGGGTGGTGATGGCGGATAACCGTGTTTCGTTCGACGTGATGGTGACCCCGCAGGAAATGAAAAACAAAGAGGAATTGTTTTTGTTCCTCAGCAAAGTTTTGGAAACAGATCAGACGACACTGGCCAAACGCTTTCAGCAGCGGCGCTATGCGCCTTTTGCTCCGGTTGTGCTGGCGCAGGATATTACCCGTGAACAGGCCTTTGTTCTGGAAGAGAATCGATTCCGGTTTCCCAGTTTGATCATTCAAGAAGGTTACCGGCGGTTTTATCCCATGAAAGATGTCGGCAGCCATGTGTTGGGCTATGTGAGCAAGATCAGTCGTTCCCGCATCGAGAAATTGAAGGACTATGGTTATTCGGCCCTGAGCGTGGTGGGGTATGCCGGCGTGGAAGAGTCTTATGATCAGTATTTGAAAGGGGCGGAAGGCGGTCTGCAGATCGAGGTCAACAGCCGTGGACAGCAGGTCCGCATCCTGGGGATCAAAGAAGCGCAGAGTGGACAAGACATTCAGTTGACGATCGACAGCCGTATTCAACAATTTGCCTTTGAGGCCCTGCAGGGAAAATCCGGAGCGGTCATCGTCATGGATATGGATAACGGGGAAGTGCTGGGCATGGTCAGTTCTCCTTCGTATGATCCCAATATTTTTATTGATGCTAAAATGAATAAACAGACGTCTTCGCTTTTTGCGGATAGCTCGTCGCCGATTTTGAACCGGGCGGTGAAAGGATTATATCCGCCGGGATCGGTTTTTAAGATCCCCATTGCCGTCGGCGCCTTGGAGACGGAAAAGATCACTCCCCAAACAACTTTTGTTTGCCGCGGGGCTTTTTATTTAGGGCGCCGGCAGATCCGCTGCGCCCATACGCACGGAGCGCAGAATCTTTTAGAAGGGATCGCCCATTCCTGCAACGTTTATTTTATCAGCACGGGGTTGAAATTGGAGTCGGATCTTATTTCGAAATATGCCAAATTGTTCGGCTTAGGCCAATTGACCCGCATTGATTTGCCTTTTGAAAAGGCAGGGTTGATTCCCAGTCAGACTCAGCGGCGGATGCTTTTGCGTCAGGGTTGGTATAAAGGCGATACGGCCAACTTATCCATCGGACAAGGCGATGTGATGGTAACACCTATTCAGCTTTTGCGCATGATAACCCTGGTCGGCAAGAGCGGGCAGGATGTTCAACCGCATGTTATCAAAGCGTTAGATTCTCAAGAAGTGGAGCAGCAAAAATATATTTTGCAAAGAACAATTCCCGTGAGCGAAAAAACGTTCGAGACCGTCCGCCAGGGGATACGCGGGACGGTCGTGGATCCCCACGGGACCGCCAATCAGCTGGATATCGCCGGCTTAATCACCTCAGGAAAAACCGGCACCGCACAGTCCGGCGGGCAGAAAAAACATCACGCGTGGTTTGTGGGTTATACGACCTCACAAAAGCCGGATAAGCGGCGGTTATCATTTTGTGTTTTTCTTGAGCAGGGCGGTTCGAGTTATTATGCGGTTGAGGTGACCCGCAATTTACTTATGAAAATGCAGAGTGAGGACATCCTGTAATGAACCGGGAAGCGGTAAGAACGATTTGGGTTTTTACGATCATCATCATCGCTTTTGGATTGATCACTCTTTACAGCGCGTCCTATCAAAATGTCCGCGTTTCGCATCAGGTTTTTTATGACCAGCTGTTTATGGCGGGGCTGGGCTTGGTGGCGATGTTTTTTTTGGAGCGGATGAATTACCGGCGGTTCTTTGATATCGCCTATATTCTTTATGGGATCAATATCCTTTTTCTTTTGCTGGTCCTCTTTGGCGGACGGCACGCCTTGGGAGCCCGTCGCTGGCTTGAGTTCGGAGGCATCAGCTTCCAACCGTCGGAATTGACGAAATTGGTTATTATCCTGGCTCTGGGGAGGTATTTCAGCCAACACCAGGAAGCATTTTCTTTCCGTTCTTCGCGCGGGGGGCAGATGATTTCCCGGGACTTATTGATACCGCTGGGGATCACCGCCGTGCCGATGCTGCTGATTTTTAAACAGCCGGACCTGGGGACAGCCTTGTTGATCTTTGGTATTTTTTTTATTATGTTGTTTGCCAGCGGGGTCAGGTACCGGATCATTTCCGGATTCCTTGCCCTATGCCTGATCGCGGCGCCCTTTGCCTGGCACATTTTGAAACCGTACCAACGGGACCGGTTGTTGGTTTTTTTAAATCCTAACATTGATCCTTTAGGCGCCGGGTACACCATTATTCAGTCGAAAATCGCTATCGGATCAGGTCAAATTTTCGGCAAGGGATGGCTGGGAGGAACGCAAAATCAGCTGAATTTTTTGCCCGAACGGCACACGGACTTTATTTTTTCGGTTATTGCGGAGGAGTGGGGCCTTTTCGGCGCAATGATCCTTATTTTTTCGTATTTTACGATTATTAATTGCGGATTTAAGATTGCCGAGCATAATAAGGATCCGTTCGGGACATTGGTCACGACGGGAATTGTCGGCATTTTGGCTTTGCAGGTGACGATTAATATCGGGATGGTGTCCGGGCTTTGTCCGGTGGTGGGGATCACGCTGCCGCTGGTCAGTTATGGCCGGACTTCGTTTATGATGTTTATCATTATGATCGGGTTTTTGCTTAACTTAGCCAGGCGCAGGACGATATTCTAAAGTATAATCCTGGAAATATCATTGTGAACCAGGGCTAACTATAGTAAAATTATAAATTAAAATACTTATAAGAAGAATACTATGGCCACCCCAAAGTACATTTGAATAGCCAGACAACATCAGGATGTATTTGGGGTAGTCATGATTTCATCTGAAGGTAATTAATTTATTTTAAGGAAAATCATGGCTAAGATTTATTTTAAAAAGCTATTTTTAAGTTCTAAGAAATTAAGAACAGAACTGCAGATTGCCTTTGGTCTCATCGTGGTCGCTATTTTAGTTTTTTTGGGATATTTATTTCCCGGGATTGCTTCGTTTTTTGAGCCGAAAATGTGGCTGCACATTGCGGTTTTGATTGCTTTGTTTATTGTTATTATCGGGTTTCTTATTATTTTGCAGATTGTGGAGCCGATCATCAAGATTTCGAATGAGGCGAAGCTTATTGCCGATGGCAATCTGGAGCGGGAAATCGAAATGGCCCGAGAAGATGAAATCGGAGAGTTGGGATTGGCGCTGAATCAAATGACCCGCCGCATCAAGGATAACGTCGACGAGTTGCAGAAATACAGCAAGCAGACGGAAAGTATTAATATTGAAATCAATCGTCGGGTGGTGATCTTGGCCAGTCTGGTGGAAATCAGCAACCTTATTGCCCAAAATGCCGAATTACAATTGATTCTTAAAGCGGCAGCTGATAAATGTCTGGAGTTTGGCAATATGACTCTGGGGGTGTTGGTCCTCAAGGACCGAGCGAGCGGCGATTTTAAAATTCATTTATTGACGGGCAATAAAAGTGAACAGTTGATGCAACAGGGAATCAAAGACATCCCCATCCGGTTGGGGAAAGGATTGCTGGGGAAGGCGATCTTAAAGCAAAACGTTATCGTCCTGGATCAAAATGTCCCATCCTCTGAGGAAATCGAAGAATTCAATCGGCTGTTTGGCATTAGCAATGCGGTGATTGCGCCGATCACTTCCAAAGGCAATGTCTTCGGTCTCTTGATTGCCGGGAATGAGATCGATAATTTCATTTGTGCTCCGACGGAAAAAGAAGTTTTTGGGTTGCTCGCCAAACAAATCGCCATTGCTGTTAATAACGATATGCTGATTCGTGAAATTGAAAAGTTAGAAGTGACGGACCATTTGACCGGGTTATTTAATAATACTTTTACGCGCAAGCGTCTTACGGAAGAAATCAAACGCGCTTCCAATTCGCAGCAGCCCTGTTCTTTTGTGCTTATTGCCCTTGATCGGTTTGATGAATTTCATAAGGCCTTTGGGCATATTTCCGCCGAAAGCATTTTGATTAAGGTGGCGAGTATTTTAAAAGAAAGTATTTCTCCTACGGACAAAGCGGCACGGTTTGGCGATCACGAATTTGCCGTTATTTTGCCTGGAAAAAATAAAAAAGAATCCATCAAAGTGGCAGACGATATCCGTAAAAGGATTGAGCAGACTTTTCTCAATGAAGAAGATCCTCGCCGAAAATTAACCTGCACGGGCGTGATTACCGAGAATCCGATTGACGGCGTAACGGCCGATGAGTTAATTTTAAAAAGCGGGGTGCTTTTAGCGGAGACCATGCATCAGGGGGGAAACCGGATTGCCCATTAAGCATTTTCATTTATTAAGAAATCATTATGAAACCTTTTAAGAAAGCAACAAATAAACATCTTGGTGAATTATTAGTCGAACGCGGCGTGGTCGATAAGGACCAGCTGTCGATGGGGCTGGCCTATCAAAAAGAAAAGGGCGGGTTGTTCGGAGAAGTTCTTGTCGAGTTGAAATTTGCGACGGAAGAAGACATTGCCCAGGCCTTGACCGCGCAATACGGTTTTCCCTATCTGCCGCTTATTAATTATGAGATTGACCCGGAAGTGATCAACGCTGTCCCCGAAAATGTTTGTCGGCAGTTCTGTCTTATTCCTATTGATAAAATCGGAAAAAGTTTATCTTTGGCGATGGCTGATCCTCTCAACGTGCATGCGGTGGAGGATGTCGAGTTGATCACCGGCTGCGCGGTGCAAACGTTTGTGAGCACGGCCAGTGATATCCGTGAATCTATTAATAAATATTATCAGACAAAATAATCGGCGTAAGAGTCCTCATCATGTTTTCCCTCAAAGAACGTTTGCAGCAAATACTCCTGCGGGACAATATTATCACGCAGCCGGACCTCGAGAAGGCCCTCGCTGAGCAGAAAAAATCCGGCGGCGAACTCAGCAAAATCCTCGTCAAGCTTAAACTCATCGATGAAAAAGCCCTGGCGATGCTTTTAAGCGAAGGCTTAGGCATCCCGCCGATGGATATTTCCCGCCTTAAGATCGATCCGGAAGTGGTCAAATTAATTCCGCAAGAAACGGCCCTGCAATATCAAATTATGCCGATCTCCAAGATCGGCAAGACCCTCACGCTGGCCATGGCCGATCCTTTGAATATTTTTGCCATCGATAATGTCGGCACACTGACCGGGCTTAAGATCAATCCGCTGATCAGCCGCTCGAGCGACATTGTCCAGGCAATCCAGCGGTATTATGCCGTGGATACCGGCGAGGCCAGCAAAACTTTTGATAAAATTATCAAAGACATCAAAGAGTCTGAGGACTTGGAACTGGTGAAGGACAGCACGACAGAATTAGAAAGAGGGGCCATTGAAGATTTAACCCAGGAAGCGCCGATCATTAAATTGACCGATACGATCGTTAAGCAGGCGGTCCTCGCCAAGGCCAGCGATGTTTTTATTGAACCTTTGGAAAAAATTTTGCGCATCCGTTACCGTATTGACGGCGTCATCCGCGAAATTGATCGTATGTCCAAGGCCCTGCTTTTTCCTCTGGTATCCAGGATCAAGGTCATTTCGAATTTGGATATTTCCGAACGGCGGCTTCCGCAGGACGGCCGCTTCCGAACGATTCTCGACGGCGATAAAATGGTGGACTTCCGGGTAAGCGTTTTGCCGACATCGTTCGGAGAAAAAGTTGTGCTGCGTGTTTTGGATAAAACATCGGCGAATTTAGACCTAACCAAGCTGGGCCTGGATGATGAGTCGTTAAAGAAATTGCAGGAATGTGCCGAGCGTCCGCACGGGATGATCTTATCCTGCGGTCCGACGGGAAGCGGGAAGACCACGACGTTGTATTCCATTTTGAAATTTATCGATACTCCGGACATTAATATCGTGACGGTCGAGGATCCGGTGGAATACCAAATGAAGGGGATGAGCCAGGTCAATGTTCAGGCGAATTTCGGGTTGACCTTCTCGACGGCGCTGCGCTCGATCCTGCGGCAGGACCCGGATGTTATTTTGATCGGCGAGATCCGTGATACGGAAACACTGGACATCGCCGTTAAGGCCGCCTTGACGGGACATCTGGTGTTGAGCTCTTTGCACACGACAACGGCGGCGGGGTCGGTGATCCGTATGATGAACATGGGCATTGAACCGTTCTTGATCTGTTCAGCGGTCATTGCGATCATGGGCCAGCGCTTGGTGAGAAAAATTTGTTCTAATTGCAGAGAAATTTATGCCGTCCCCAAAGAATTGGTGGAGAAAATCGGATTAAGCCGCGCCGCAAAATCCAAAGAAGTAAAATTGTACCGGGCCAAGGGATGTAAGAGCTGTTTCCAAACCGGATACCAGGGCCGGGTCTGTATCACGGAGATCTTGGTCTTGACCCCGGCGGTGAAAGAACTGATTTTAGCGCACGCGGGAGAATTTAAAATCAAAGAGGTGGGACGAAAAGAAGGCATGGTCACGATGCGCGAAGACGGAGTGCGCAAGGCCTTAGCCGGTCTGACGACTTTAGAAGAGGTCCTGCGGGTCACTGCTCCCGACGAGGTTATGGAAGAGAAATAAAAAATATGGCCGAGACTCTTAAAGAACGCATTATTCGCACTCTGCTGGAATCCAAGAAGCTGTCGAAGGCCGACTTGGAGCTTGCCATGGCTTTTCAGAAAGAGAAAAATATCAGCCTCGATAAGGCCTTGATGGAAAAAGGCTTGATCAATGAAAAGGACTTGCTGGTTTTGCTGGTCAAGGAACTGCACATTCCCTTTATTAACTTGAGTAAATATAAAATTCATCCTGATCTGAAAGAGGTTATTCCCGAAAAGCTCGCCCGGCAGTATCACATTGTCCCCATCTCAAAACTCCAGACCACGATCACGATCGCCTTGGCGGATCCTTTGAATATTTTTGCTATGGATGATATTAAAAATATCACGGGGTGCGACATCGATGTGGTGATGGGAACGGATTCGGATATTCTTAAGGCGATCGATATATTTTATGGGATTAGAAATGTCAATACGGTCCAGGATGTCAGTAAAGATATCGATGTGACTGATTTTGAGATCATTTCCGAACAGTCCGGCTTTCAGCAGGAGGATGTGCGGATCGATGAGGGGGAGCAGGCTCCGGTTATCCGGATGGTGAATTTGGTGATCAAGGAAGCCTTGAAACAGCGGGCTTCGGATATCCACATTGAACCGCAGAATGATGCGGTGCGGGTGCGTTATCGCATCGACGGGATTTTACAGGATTTCATAAATATCCCCAAAGAAAATCAAAGT
Organism: Omnitrophica WOR_2 bacterium RIFCSPHIGHO2_02_FULL_48_11; assembly: GCA_001805615.1. Taxonomy (GTDB): domain Bacteria; phylum Omnitrophota; class Gorgyraeia; order Zapsychrales; family GWA2-47-8; genus 2-02-FULL-48-11. The sequence continues at coordinate 3,498 of MHGP01000032.1, read as the reverse complement.
GCGGTTGCTATCCGTATCAAAATTATGTCGCAGCTGGATATCACCGCTACGCGTACGCCGCAGGACGGCCGTTTTAAGATGAAGGTCGGAAATCAGGAAGTGGATTTTCGCGTGTCGCTTTTGCCCACGACCTTTGGCCAAAAAGTGGTCATGCGCGTGCTGGACCGCAAAGGTCTTTCGGTGGGATTAGACGGGCTCGGGTTCACCAAAGATTCGGAGGAGATCATCAAGGAAGGCATCCAGAAACCGTTTGGGATGATCTTGGTCACCGGCCCAACGGGGAGCGGAAAATCGACGACCTTGTATTCGATCATCAGCGCCTTGAACACGGTGGATAAGAATATTATCACCGTCGAAGATCCGGTGGAATATTTGATCGAGGGGCTCACTCAGATCCAGGCGCGGCCGGAGATCGGATTGACCTTTGCCTCGGGCTTAAGGGCGATCCTGCGGCAAAGTCCGGATATTGTCATGGTCGGAGAAATCCGCGACAATGAAACGGCGGATATCGCCATCAAGGCGTCGCTGACCGGGCAATTGGTTTTCTCGACGCTGCACACGAATGATTCGGCGGGGGCCTTAACGCGTTTGGTGGATATGGGTGTCGAGCCGTTTTTGGTGGCTTCAAGTTTGGTATTGGTCATGGCGCAGCGCCTTTGCCGCAGAGTATGTCCGCATTGCAAGGAACCGGTGGACGTGCCGGCCCAGGTGCTGAAAGATTTAAAATTTGATTTTAAACCTAAAGCCAAATTTTATCATGGGAAAGGCTGCAAAATGTGCCGGCAGACCGGATACCTCGGACGTATGGGGGTCACGGAGATTTTGGCCATAGATGATGAGGTCCGGGAGATGCTTATCAAAGGGGCTTCTTCCGATGATATTAAAAAATACGCCATCGAAAAACAACACATGGCGACTCTTTGGGAAGATGCGATGCGCAAGTTCTCTGACGGATTGACCACGGTGGAAGAGGTCCTGCGCATTACATCGAATGATTAACTGAAAAAGTGAGGCCGCCATTAAATTTTGAAAAGGGCGAGTCCGCCGATGCACCGGCGAGATCTCGCTGAAGGCGGACCTCGTCATCCCTTCTTGAGGGATTGATGAAAATGACGGGAGAACTATGGTTACTGCGAATAATTCCACTTCTGCCGAGCGGCCGCGTTTAGGAGAGATCCTTATCCAGCGCAAGCTGCTCAGCACGGAACAGCTGGACAAGGCGTTAAAAATTCAAAAGGAAAAAGATGAACTGCTCGGGCAGATCCTGCTGGGGCTGAAATTCGTCGAGGAACGGGATATCGTGGTGGCCCTCATCCTGCAGTGCGGCATTCCGTATATTTCGATCACCAAATATACGATCGATCCGAAGATTGTGCAGCTGGTGCCCGAAGCCCTGGCAAAAAAATTTCATTTGATCCCCATTGATCGTATCGCTGAAATCTTGAATGTTGTCATGGTCGATCCCTTTGATGAGAAAACGCGCAAAGAATTAGAGCGCGCGACAAAGTGTAAAATTATGCCTTTTATCGCCACTTTGACCGAGATCGATACTGCGATTGCCAAATGGTATAAGAAGGATCGCAAATAAATTTCTGCGCAAACGGTTGCTTCCTTGACTTTTTATTGGTATAAAATAAGGAAGACGTTCAGCCGCAATAATAACAATTTCAATAGAGGAATAAGGTTATGCCGACATTTAAATATGCTGCAAAAACTGTAGATGCGCGTTCGATTACCGGAAAAATGGTGGCAGACAGCCAGTCGGCGGTTATTGAAGAGCTCCGCAAGCGCAAACTCACCATCATCTCCATTAATGAAATTAAAGAATCCAGTTTTAAAATTTCCTTCCAGTCCAAAAAAGTCAAACAGGAAGATTTGGTTATTTTTTCGCGTCAGTTGGCCACCATGATTGAAGCAGGGATCCCTATCCTGCAGTCGCTGGAAGCCCTTCAGGAACAGATGACGCAGCCTTATTTTAAAACGGTTATTACCACTATTCGGGATGACATTCAGTTGGGGAGCAGTTTGTCCACGGCGTTTACAAAGCATCCTAATGTTTTTGACGTGCTCTTTACAAATATGGTGCGGGTCGGTGAGACCGGCGGTGTGTTAAGCGCCATTTTGGACCGTATCGCCAGTTATATGGAGAAAACGTTAAAACTCAAACAAAAAGTTCAAGCGGCGATGATTTATCCGGCGGTGGTTGTGACGATGGCCATGCTCATCACGGTATTGCTTTTGGTGAAAGTCGTTCCGACTTTTGCTTCGATTTATGCTTCTTTCGGGCGTGAGCTGCCGGGTCCCACACAACTCCTTATTAATATCAGCTCGATTCTGCAGCATCAATTGCCTTATGTTATTGCCGGGATTGTCATTATCGTCTTTTTGCTTAACCGCTGGTATAAAACAGACCGCGGGGCCTTGGCGATTGACCAAATAAAATTAAAACTTCCTATTTTTGGGGATTTGTTCAGAAAAGTAGCGATCAGCCGTTTCAGTCGGACTTTGGCTACGCTGGTGCAAAGCGGTGTTCCTATTTTAGAATCATTGGATATTGTAGGGAAGTCGATCGGCAACAGAGTGATCGAGATGGTTGTTGCGGATATCAAGACCAATGTCCGCGAAGGTGAAAGTATCGCCGGTCCTTTGATGAAGAGCACGGTTTTTCCTCCCATGGTCACCCGCATGATCGCCGTCGGCGAAAAATCAGGGCAGCTGGAGAAAATGTTGACGAAGATCGCAGAGTTTTATGATGACCAAGTGGATGCCGCGGTCGCCGGATTAACCAGTATTATCGAACCGTTGATTATTGGTTTCTTGGGCATTGTGGTCGGCTTCATCGTTATTGCTTTGTTCTTGCCGATTTTGCAAATTACACAAATTGTCTAAAATAGCATTATTCCAGGAGTAAATTTGAAAAAAATATTCTTTTGCGGGGCGGGTATTCTTTCAACCGTTTTGCTGATATTTTTATCTTTGGGGTCGGGGATCGCCGAAGGGCGAGGCCGCGATTGGGATGATCGCTCGGCGTGGGATGAAGAGTATTTAAAAAGCAGTTTGTTGGATTTGAAGGCCGACGTCCAAAAGCTGCAGCAAGCGAATCGTTTATTGCTGGAGAAAATGAACCGGTTCGAAGCCCGGGTCCCTCAGCTGCAGCAGGAATTGAGAGCGGTTGAACAACAGAAGGACAGTTTGCTGCAGGAAGGCCAAAATATGCAGGAAGTTTTGGCGGCGGAAAAAATAGAAACAGAAGTCATTAAGACAGAAGTTTCAGAGATGGAGCAGTCCATTGAACAGTTCAATGGCGGGAATTCAGATATCCATGCAAGGATTTCGCAGAAGCAGGCGCGGCAATATGACCTGCAGAGAGAAGCGGACCGGCTGCAGGAAGAAATTGCCCAGATCAAAGAAAAGTTGTCCTCCGCAAACGAGTCCCCCAAGGCTGCCTGGGATGAAAAAAACATAAAGTTGAATCAGCTCTATGAGAATAAAAGTCAG